>NZ_JBJDRL010000028.1:0-59588 GCF_044987475.1 Microbacterium sp. ZW CA_36 | reverse complement strand
CCTCATCCCCGAGACGCCGACACCGGCAGAGCGCCTCACCGATGCCCCGCTGCCGCCCGAGCTGACGCTGGACCGCTGGCTCACGTCGTGGAACATCGACCTGCTGTGGGCGATCGTCGCCGGCTTCGCGATCTTCTTCTACCTCGTCGGAGTCTGGCGGCTGCGTCGCCGCGGCGACGCATGGCCGGTGTACCGCACCATCATGTGGGTGGCCGGCTGGCTGCTGCTCGTCTGGGTCACCGGCGGCGTCATCAACGTGTACCAGGACTATCTGTTCAGCATGCACATGGTCGGGCACATGCTGCTCACCATGGCCATCCCGCTGCTGCTGGTGCCGGGAGCGCCGATCACGCTCGCCGCGCGCGCGATCCACAAGCGCGACGACGGCACGCGGGGCGGCCGTGAGTGGCTCCTGTGGGCGGTGCACTCGCCGGTCGCCCGCGTGCTGACCAACCCCTTCGTCGCCGCCGGCCTGTTCGTCGGTTCGCTCTGGGTCTTCTACTACACCGAGCTGTTCCGGTGGTCGCTGTACGACCACCTCGGGCACGAGTGGATGATCGCGCACTTCCTCATCACGGGCTACCTCTTCGTGATGAGCCTCATCGGCATCGACCCGGTCCCCTACCGCCTGCCCTATCCCGGCCGGCTGCTGCTCCTCATCGGCGTCATGGCCATGCACGCCTTCTTCGGCATCGCGATCATGATGCAGGAGGGCCTCATGATCGCGGAGTGGTTCGGCGCGATGGGCCGCACCTGGGGCGCCACGCCGCTGGAGGACCAGTACACCGGCGGCGGCATCGCGTGGTCGATCGGCGAGATCCCGACCCTCATCCTCGCCATCACGGTCGCGATCCAGTGGAGCCGCAGCGACGACCGCGAGACCAAGCGCCGCGATCGGCATGCCGACCGCACCGGCGACGCCGAGCTCGAGGCGTACAACGCCCGCCTCGCCGCCCTCGCCGAGCGCGACGCGCGCACCCGCGGCTGACGCCGCTCCGCAGGCGGGGACGTGCACGGCCGGTGACGGTTACGTCTCCGGAACGGGTGGGTCCTCGGGAGGCGGCCGGTCACCGGTGTCGTCCGGGAGAGGAGCGCCCCGCCCGTTCGCGGCATCCCATCGCGTCCCGGCGATGTCGCCGCGCAGCGTTCCGGTCACGTCGTCGACCGCCGCGCCGACCGTCGGCGCGAACCGGTCGGGCGAGAAGCGGTCCGTGAGGCCGAATCTGGCCAGCGTGTCGACGACCGGCGACTTCATCTCGGCGATCACGAGACGGATGCCGTGCACGCGCAGGTACTCGTCGAGCTCGACCAACTCGTCGGCCGCGGTGGTGTCGATATCGGTGATGGGCTCGGCCGCGAGGATCACCGTGCGTACGCCGTCACCTGCCGCGCGAACGCGTGAGCGCACCCAGTCGTCGAAGATCGCGCCGTTCGCGAAGAACAGGGGCGCGTCGAACCTGACGATCACGATCCCGGGAACACGGGTCGCCGCCGGATTGCGCGACATGTCGTGGTAGCCCCGCAGGCCCTGCACACGCCCCAGTTCGGCCTTGTACGGCCGCCACGAGCGGTTCACGAATGCGACGAAGGACAGAGCGATCGTGATGACGATGCCCTCGAGCACGCCGAAGACGAGCACGCCGAGGAACGCGGCCAGTGAGAGCACCGCGTCGACGAGATGGATCCGAACGAGCCGGGCGAAGCCGCGCACGTCGATCAGGCTGATCGCGGCGCTCGTGACCACGGCGGCGAGCGTGGCCGACGGGAGGAACTGCGTGAGCCCCGGCAGGGCGAGGATGAACACGATCAGCAGGAGGGCGCCGACGACCCCCGTGAGCTGAGTGCGCGCCCCCGCCTGTTCGGCGACCGGCGTGCGCGACGAGGAACCCGACACGGGGAAGCCGCCGAGAGCACCGCCGGCGATGTTCGCGATGCCGAGTCCGGCCATCTCCTGGCTCCCGTCGACGCTGTCGCCTCGACGGGCGGCGAACGTGCGCGAGAGCACCGCGGTGTCGGTGAACGCGATGAGCGCGATGCCCGCGGCCGGCAGTGCCAGGGCGGCGATGTCGGTCAGCCGGAGGCCCTGCAGCGCGGGTGCGGGAAGGCCCTGCGGGAGGGCGCCGACGACGGGGAGCAGGGTCGAGATGCCCAGCAGCGCCGTGACCGCCGTCGACACCACCACGACGACGAGCACCCCCGGTATCCGCGATCGCAGTGCCTTGAGTGCGTAGATCACCACGAGAGACCCGACGCCGAACGCGGCCGCGATCGGGTCGATCATTCCCGAGGCGATCTCCTGGACGATCGCTGCTGCGCCCTGCCAGGGCGAGGATGCGTCGATCGAGAATCCGAGCAGCGCCGGCAGCTGCGACACGATGACGATGACCGCGATGGCGTTCAGATAGCCGACCCGGATCGGCTTGGACAGCAGATCGGTGACGAACCCCAGGCGCACCAGGCCGCCGACGACGAGCAGCGTCCCGACCATGATCGCCAGCAGCCCCGCGAGCGCGACCGCACGGGCCGGGTCGCCGAGCGCGAGCGGGAGGATCGCGGCCGCGACGATGGGAGCCAGTGCCGAGTCAGGACCGAGCACGAGCACGCGTGACGGTCCGAAGATCGCGTAGGCGAGCAGCGGCACGATCGTGGCGTACAGGCCGGTCTCCGGCGGCAGTCCGGCGACGACCGCGTAGCCCATCCCCGCGGGGATGAGCAGCGCCGTGACGACGATGCCCGCCCGCACGTCGGGCCACAGCCACGCGCGCTCGTACCTCCGCGCCACGGCGACAGCCGGAACCCAGCGGGCGAGACCCTTCACTGCCGTCATCATCGACTCCGGCATCCATTCTGGCGGAAGCCCGGGGCTGCCGTCCCGGGCGCGGTCAGGTGGTGTCGGGACCGGTGACCACGATCGACGCGGTGCCGTCCGGCTGCACCGTGATGGTGCCCTTGACGATGAACGGCACGTCCTCGCTCACCGCGCGGACCCGGCCGTCGAAGATCGAGCGGATGTCGACATCGATGTGCGCGACGGCCTCGGCGGCGAGGATCGACCAGCCGGCGCCGTCGGGCTCGACCGCGACGGTCGGCTGCTGCACGATCGACCACTTCGGCAGCGACACGATCCGGTCCTGTACGAAGAAGCCGAACGGGCAGGCGGTCGGCTGCAGCACCTCCTGGGTCGCGCAGGCGGTCAGGAACTCCTCGACCTTCTGCTGCACGACGCTCATGAACTTCTCGGTCGGCTGCGACTGCACGTTCACGGGGATCGCATGGAACGGACTGTCGGACAGCACGGCCACACCCGGGGTGCTGGAGATCGCCGTGTCGACCGACACCGAGTACAGGCCCGGAGAGAACACCAGGAGCGAGACCGGCGCGGCGGGATCGGCATCCGCCCCATCGGGTGAGACCTGACGCTTGTCGATCTCGAAGCCGTTGACGTCGAACACCATCGAGCCGCTGACGCCGAGGTTCATGACCGCGAGCGGGCTCTCGGCGAACCGCCAGGTCGGGGCGAGGCCGATCGTGCCGTCGCGTTCGACGGAGAACGTCGTGCGCCCGTCGTAGCCGCGGGCCCGGTACTCGATCGTCACCTGCGTGACGTCGCCGTCCTGCTCGGCGGACACGACCTCCACGTCGCTGATCGGGGCGAGGGCGGCACTGCGCAGCAGCGCCTCGGACGCCGTCGAAGGGAGCCCGGCGGCCTCGAGCTCCGCCGAGGTCACGGCCACGCCGGCCACGGCGAGCGCATCGGCCGCGCGGCCCTCGGCCAGGAGGTCGACGTAGCGTTCGACGAACGCCTTCGGACTGTAGAACTGGCGCTCGATCACGCCCCACGCGGCGAAGACGGCCCCGGCCAGCAGCACGCCGACGAGGCCGAGGAGCACGAGGTCGACGATGAGACGACGGCGTTCGCGGACCTTGCGCGGCGGCTGGATGAGCGGTTGCTCGGCGGTTCCGGCCGCGGGCGCGGGGGTCGCCTCGACGGCCGGCGGCGCGCTCGCGCGACCGGATGCCGTGTCCAACGCCCCCTGGTCCACCCGGCCAGTCTAGGAAAGACTCGCCGGGAGGCCGCTGTGGACGGAAACATTGTGGACTCCCCGTCTCTTCGGGGCGGCGGCGATCGTTCGCCCAGGTCAGGCCATGATCGCGTCGCGCACCGCGCTCGCGCCCGCGAGCTGGCCCGAGGCGATCGCCGCCGCCAGCGACACCATCGGTCCCGGCACGGCGGCGAGGTGGGCCATGTCGCCGCCGGCGTAGACGCCGGGCACGGTCGTGCGGCCCAGCGGGTCGATCTCCACACCCCCGCTCGGCAGGATGCCGCAGCCCAGCTGCTCCGCGAACGGTGCGCGCTGCGCCGACGTCGCAGCCGTGAAGACGCCCGCGACGCGTTCGGCTCCGCCCCCGACCAGCGCGAGCTCGAGACCGCCGTCCACCTCGGTCACCGCTCTGACGTCGGCAGGACGGGCGATGAACGCGGACGCGACGACGGGACGCAGCATCCGGTCGATCATGGCGCCGTGCTCGCCCTCGATGAGGATGCCGATGCGCTGCCCGGCGAACTCGTGGCCGTGACAGAACGGGCATTGCGCGACACGGCGGCCCCACTGCTCGGCGAGCCCGGGGACGGCGGGCAGCTCGTCGCGCATGCCCGTCGCGAGCACCAGGCGGTGGGCGCGCTCCAGCCCCTGCGTCGTGGTGACCTCGAAGCCGCCGATCGCGCCGGCCACCGCCGTGACCTCGACCGCCCGCACCTCGACGGTGTCGTAGGCGGCGAGCTCGGTGCGGGCGATGCGGCGCAGCTCCTCGGGGCTGCGGCCGTCGTTGGTGAGCAGATTGTGCGCGTGCTCGACCGTGGCGTTGCGGTACTCCCCGGAATCCAGCAGCAGCACGCTCCGGTGCATGCGGCCGATGGTGAGGGCGGCCTGGAGGCCTGCGGGGCCGCCGCCGATGACGATGACGTCGTACATGGGTGTTCCTCTCGTCGGGTTGCGTCGAGGTCGATCCTGTGACTTCATGTCGACATGAAGTCAAGTCTGTCGATCGGGGATACCGCGGCCCGGTTCTCGCTGCCCACGCACGTGCTGCGCCACTGGGAGGACGTGGGCCTGCTGCATCCGCAGCGCGACAGCGGCGACCGGCGGCGCTACGGCGACGACGACCTGGTGCGGATCGGCGTGATCGTGCGCAGCAAGAGCGCGGGCATGAGCCTGGAGCAGATCGGCGTGCTGCTCGACGAGCAGGCGCCCGAGCGCCATCGGGTGCTCGAGGAGCACCTCGCCGACCTCGCGCGGCGGATGGCCGACATGGAGCGATCGCGCCTGATGACCGAGCACGCCCTGAACTGCCGCTCGCACGACATCACCACGTGCCCGCGGTTCCGGGCGATCATGGACGAGGTCGTGGCGGGCACGGGCACCTGGCGCGAGGCCGAGACGCCTGTGGACAACGACGCGCACTCCACCGATCACGGCGCGCACGGCCGCGATGCGGCGGCGGCTCGTTAGCATGAATCGGTGAACACCCCGCCGCTGTCCCCCGAGCAGGAGGCGCTGTTCCGGCTCATCGAAGACACCCGCGAGCACGTGTTCGTCACGGGCCGGGCCGGCACCGGCAAGTCGACGCTGCTGCAGCACCTGGCGTGGAACACGAGCAAGCAGATCGCGGTGTGTGCGCCGACGGGCGTCGCGGCGCTGAACGTCGAGGGGCAGACGATCCACTCGCTGTTCAAGCTGCCCCTCGGGATCATCGGCGCGCACGACGAGGACCAGTCCGACGCGACGCGCAAGCTGCTCAACGCCATCGACACGCTCGTCATCGACGAGATCTCGATGGTGAACGCCGACCTCATGGACGCTATCGACCGCTCGCTGCGCAAGGCGCGGGGGCGCCGCGGCGAGCCCTTCGGCGGCGCGCAGATCGTGATGTTCGGCGACCCGTACCAGCTGGCCCCCGTGCCGCCCCGGGGCGACGAGCTGCGGTACGTGCGCGACCACTACCGCTCGTTCTGGTTCTTCGACGCCAAGGTGTGGGTGGGCGAGTCGGCGAGCGACGGCATCCTCGACGTCGGCTCGTACGGCGCCGACCTGAACATCCGCGAGCTGGTCGACATCCACCGGCAATCCGACCCGGCGTTCAAGGCGATGCTCAATGCGGTGCGGTACGGCCGGGTGACGGCCGACATCGCCGAGGTCCTCAACGACACGGGCGCGCGCACTCCTCCCGGCCCGGTCGACGGCGAGCACCCGATCATCACGCTCGCCACCCGCAACGACATCGTCAACAACATCAACCGCCGGCACCTGAGCGAGCTCGTCGGGCGGGAGCAGACGGCGATGGCCGAGGTCAGCGGCGACTTCGGACGCGGCGATGCCGCCTACCCCGCCGACGTCGAGCTCAAGCTGAAGGTCGGCGCCCAGGTGATGTTCCTCCGCAACGACACAGGGTCGTTCGGCGAGCCGCCGCGCTGGGTCAACGGCACGATCGGCACGGTCACCCGGATCGCCGGCGAGACGGTGCGCGTCGACGTCGAGGGCGAGGAGTTCGACGTCGAGCCCTCGGTCTGGGAGAAGTACCGCTACTCGTACGACCCCGGCTCCAAGAAGCTGACCCGCGACATCGTCGCCGAGTTCACCCAGTTCCCGCTGCGGCTCGCCTGGGCGGTCACGATTCACAAGTCGCAGGGCAAGACCTACGACCGCGCGATCATCGACCTCGGCTCCGGAGCCTTCGCGCCCGGCCAGACCTACGTCGCACTGTCGCGGCTGACCTCGCTCGACGGGCTCTACCTCTCGCGACCGCTGCGGCCGCGGGACATCCAGGTCGACCCCGACGTGCGCCGCTTCATGGCGTCCGCCGTGCGCGGCGCGGCGGTGTCGTAGGCCGATCCGGCCGGGTCAGGCGACCTGCGCGGCCTTCGCGTGGGCGAGGTCCTCGAAGAGCTCGGTGTTGAAGCGGTAGGCGAGCAGGACCTCGTCGATCACGCGCTCCTGCTCGGCGGCATCCCACGGGGCGGCGTCGAGCTGCTCGCGATAGACGTCCTTGAACGCCTTCGGATCTGCGATGTCCTGGAACAGGTAGAAGCCGATGCCGTTCGTGTCGAACCCGAACCGGCGGGCCATCAGCCGGCCGATGAACTGACCGCCCGACAGGTCGCCGAGGTAGCGCGTGTAGTGGTGGGCGACGAAGCCGCCGGCCCAGGTCGCGCCGACCTCGTTGATGCGATCGACGTAGCGCTGAGTGGTGGGCAGCGCCTGGATCCGCTCGCGCCAGTCGGGGCCGACGAGGAACTCGAGGTCGGCCTCGAGCGCGGGAAGGCGCGTGAGCTTGTCGGAGATGAAGACGGCGGCGACGGGGTCGTTGCGCATCTGGCCCGCCGTGCGCTCGAGCGCCTCGTAGATGAACCAGTGCTGTGCCACGAGCGCGACGTAGTCGTCACGCGTGCCCTCCCCCTTCATGAGGTCGGCCATGAAGCCGGAGTGCTCGCTCGACGAGTGCGAGCTGCTCGAGCGCTCGCGCAGCGCGGTGGAGAACGGGATCGGGTCGCTCATACCTTCATGCTAACTGAAGATAAGGCGAACCTAACCAAAAATTTCTAGGCGTGCGGTCTCGGCTCGACATCGAGCCGCCGGCACGCCTCGTCGTACAGCGCGACGATCTCGCGGCGCACCTCACGGCGCTCCGAGATCGGACCCGACGGCCACGGCACCGCGACCTCGGCCGTCGAGCCGTCCGCGAGCGTCGCCTGCCACACCCCGCGATCGCCGTCGAACCCGGTCATGACGGAAGACGTGATCTCGGCCGTCATGATCCCCGCGTCCGCGGCGAACGCCCGCGTGATCAGAAGGTTGTCATCGCCGTGGTCGCCGTTCATGTGGCCGAGCACGCCCGTGAGGGCATCGTCGTCGAAGAGGTGGGTCATGCTCACACCCTACGGATCGCCGTGCAACGCAAGCCACCGGTGTGTGTTTGAATTCAATGCACGATCGTCGGGGGGTGAGAATGCGGACCCGGTCTACACGTCGCCGCGCCATCGCGGTCATCGCCGGCGCCATAGCGTCGGCACTGCTCCTGGCGGGCTGCTCCTTCGGCGGCGAGGTCGAGCCCGACCTGCCTCCGCAGGCGGCGGCCTCCCTGCCCGATGAGACGGTGCAGCGATTGACGGATGCCGTCACCCACGCGATGGGCACCACCGGGTCGTCGGGCGCCATCGTCGGCGTCTGGGCGCCCTGGAGCGGCACCTGGGTGGCGGGCCTCGGCACGCAGCGCCCCGACGGCGGCGGCGATGTGACCGCCGACCTGGTCTTCCGCGCCGGCAAGGTGACACGGGCCATGACCTGCGACGTGCTCTTCCAGGTCGCCGCCGACGGCAAGGTGAAGCTGAACGACAGCGTCACCCAGTACGTGTCGGGCGTCCCCGACCTCGCCGACATCACCCTGCTCGAGCTCTGCGACGGCACGTCGGGCATCGGCTCGTACGCGGGCCAGCTGTACTCGTCGTGGATCGCGAACCCTGCACGCGAGTGGGATCCGCGCTACCTCGCGAGCTTCGGTCTCGGACAGCCGCGCTCGGGCGAACCGGGTACGGCATACCGCGACTCCGATGCCGGCTACCTGCTGCTGGGCCTCGCGCTCGAGCGGGCGACCGACATGACGGCGGCGCAGCTCATCCAGACCTACGTCGCCGATCCGCTCGGCCTCGACGCGACGGCCCTCGGCGACCTCCCCGCGGAGGGGGTGCTGAAGGGCGGGCAGTCCGTCAACACCCCCGAGGGTGCGCTCGACTGCGCGGCCCCGATCGACCTCACGGCCGCGTCCTCGAGCACCGGGTTCACCGATGCCGGCGCCGTCTCCGACATCGAGGATCTCGGCCGCTACGTGCAGGCGCTCGCCTCGGGCGCACTCGTGGCGGACGACGATCGTTTCGGCACTCCGGTGGCCGTCGCCGCTGACGGGCCGTCGTGGTACACCGCCGACGGCGGTGCGGTGATCGCCGGATCCCTCATCGGGCAGTACGGCAAGGTGCCCGGCTACATCACCGCCGCCTTCGCCGACGCGACGACAGGGCTGACGGTCGCCGTCGTGCTCAACAACTCCGCCGCCGACGCCGCGGTGGGCGAGTACCTCGCGTGGGAGCTCGCGGCGATCGCGTCGAAGGCGCCCGCGGCGGCCGGCGAGACGGTGCCCGAGGCAGGGCTGCCCTGGACGCCCGAGCAGTACCACGACGCCATCGCCGCCGCGG
This sequence comes from Microbacterium sp. ZW CA_36, assembly GCF_044987475.1. Taxonomy (NCBI): domain Bacteria; kingdom Bacillati; phylum Actinomycetota; class Actinomycetes; order Micrococcales; family Microbacteriaceae; genus Microbacterium; species Microbacterium sp. ZW CA_36. The sequence continues at coordinate 50,344 of NZ_JBJDRL010000028.1, read as the reverse complement.
CGGTGTGCACGCCGCCGGCGGCGTAGTGGGGGCCCGAGCGAGCTCGGGAGGTGCGGGCGCCACCGGCGCGAGCGGGCCGGGCCGATCCGTGACGACGCCGGCCATCGTGCTGGTGGTCGCGGGCCTGGCGTGTCAGGAGGTCGGCGCGTCGATCGCGGTGCTGCTGTTCCCGCAGGTGGGGCCTCTCGGCATGGTGATGCTGCGGCTCGTCTTCTCGGCGATCGTGCTGCTGCTCATCGCGCGTCCCCGGGTGCGCGGACACTCCCGCGCCGACTGGACCGGGGTCGTCCTCTTCGGGCTCGTGCTCGCCCTGATGAACGGCCTGTTCTACCTGGCCCTCGAGCGTCTGCCCCTCGGCGTCACCGTGACCATCGAGGTGCTCGGTCCGCTCGTGCTGTCGATCGTGGCTGCGCGCCGGGCATCGGCGTGGCTGTGGGCGGTGCTCGCCCTCGTCGGCGTCGTGGCGCTGGGGGGAGGCGGCTGGGACCGCCTCGACCCGCTGGGCGTGGTGTTCGCGCTCGGCGCCGCGGGCAGCTGGGCGTTCTACATCCTGGCGTCGGCGCGCGTGGGCAGGGCCTTCCCCAGGCTCGACGGGCTCGCCCTGGCGATGACGGTCGGAGCGGTCATCGCGCTCCCGTTCGGTATCGCGGATGCCGGAGCCGCCCTCCTGCGCCCCGAGATCGTCGCGCTCGGCGCGGCGGTCGCCATCCTCTCGTCGACGATCCCGTACGCGTTCGAGCTGATCGCCCTCCGGCGCCTGCCGGCCGCCGTGTTCGCGATCCTGATGAGCCTCGCGCCCGCCACAGCAGCGCTCGCCGGCTTCATATTCCTCGGCCAACATATGACGTGGCTCGAGATCGCCGGCATCAGCCTCGTCATCGCCGCGAGCATCGGCGCGGTGCGCTCCTCGTCGCGCGCGGCCAGCGAAGCCGCAGAGCCGCTCGCCTGACGCGGAGAAGGTGCACGGCCCCGCCGCTACTGCTGCCGTCGCTGCCGGTGCTGTTGCCGGCAAGACGGGTGCGCGGGATGGATGCCGCGGCCGGCGTGCGACGGCGCGACCGGCGGGCTCGCTACGATCAGGGCCATGACTCAGGCGGACGACGCGGTGGAGACGAGATGGGCCGTGCTCGGCCCCGGGGCGATCAGCCGGGACTTCGTGGTGGGGCTGCGCGCCTCGCGGCACGGCGTGCTGCACGCGGTGGGCAGCTCGTCGGCGGAGCGGGCGGCGGCTTTCGCGGCGGAGCACGGGGCTGCGGCATCCGGAACATACGACGAGATCCTGGCCCGCGACGATGTCGACGCGGTCTACGTCGGAACCGTCCACACGACGCACGCCGAACTCGCGATCCGCGCGCTGGAGGCGGGCAAGGCCGTGCTGTGCGAGAAGCCCGCGAGCCCGACCCTCGACGAGGTCGAGCGCATCCTCGACACGGCCGGGCGGATGCAGCGGCCGTTCCTCGAGGCCTTCAAGACGCGGTTCGGGCCGTTCGCCGACGCCCTGCGCGACCTGGTGACACGCGGTGAGCTGGGCGCGCTGCAGGGCGTCGAGGGCGCCTTCGGCTTCGCGGCGGGCGCGCAGGAAGGCCGCCTGTTCGACCCCGCGCTCGCGGGCGGCGCGATCCTCGACGTGGGCTGCTATCCGCTCGCGCTCGCGATCGACCTCGCCGCCGCTGCCGGCGAGCCGATCGACGCGCCGGACTACCGCGCCTTCGAGGCCGAGCTGGTGGCGGGCGTGGACGGCACGGCATCCGCGGTGATCGCGTTCGGCGGCGTCACCGCCGCGATCGCCACGTCGGTGATCGAGGACCTGCCCGACACCGGCGTCCTGCGGTTCGCAGATGCCGAGGTCGTTCTCCCCAACGTCTGGGGCAGCAGGACCGAGAGCCCGTCGAGGCTCATCGTCCGGCGCGGCGGCGAGGAGCGGGTGATCGAGGTGCCGGTCGTGCAGCCGATGGCGGCCGAAGCCGACGCGCTGTCGCTGGCCATCGCCGAGGGCCGGCTCGAGGTGCCGGAGATGCCCTGGTCGCACACGCGTGCGGCCGCGCGGGTGCTGACGGACTGGCGCGCGGCGGCTCTCGCCGGCTGAACGTCAGGCCCCGCGCGGCGGGGCGGTCGAGCCGCGGACGTTCAGGGTGGGGTTCAGGACGACGCGGTGCACCGGGCGCGTCGGATCCTCGATGCGCCGCGCCAGCAGGTCCACCGCGGCACGCCCGACCGAGTTGCGGGGCGGGCTGACGGCGGTGAGCGCCGGGGTGAACAGCTCGGCGACCTCGTCGTCGTAGGCGACGACCGAAAGGTCGCCGGGCACCGAGATGCCGCGGTTGAGGGCGAGGTCGACGAACGCCATCGCCTCCGGGTCGGAGTGCACCAGGATCGCGGTCACCGAGTTCGCCAGCGCCGCATCGAGCGTCGCGTCGACGACCGCCGAGAAGTCGGGACTGGTGCGCGGCGGCAGGCTCGTCTCGAAGTGGTCCGAGGGCGTGAGGCCGAGCTCGAGACAGGCGGCCTGCCATCCGGCGGTGATCTTGCGCGACGTCGGGGAGTCGCGGGCGATGATGAGCCCGACGCGGCGGTGGCCCAGCGCGGCGAGGTGACGCGCGGCGAGCACCGCGCCGAGCGCATGGTCGGTCGTGACGTTCTCGACGGGGCTGCCTTCGGGCAGCACCACCGCATCGCGCTCGACGAGCACGTTGGGCACGCCGCACTCGGCGAGCCACTGCACGACGTCCTGGGCGTGCGGGGTGTCGGTGTTCGGCGCGACCACGAGCCCGCGGACGCCGTCGGCGTGCACGAGCCGCTCGAGCACCGGGCGCTCGTCCTGCAGCTCGTACGACGCGCCGCGCAGCACGACGCGCAGCCCGTGGCGGGTGGCCTCGGTCTCGGCGCCGCGCACGACGCTCGGCCAGTAGAAGCTCAGCGACGGGACGAGCATCGCGATCGACCCGGTGCGGGCCACCGAGAGCGGATGACCCGGCTCGACGTCGTCGAAGGCGCCGGCGGCCGGAACCGCGCCGCCGTGCACGCGCACGAGCAGCCCTTCGCGCTCCATCTGCGCGAGATCCCGGCGGAGGGTGACGGGGGCGACGCCCAGTTCGTCCATCAGCTGCGCGACCCGCACGGCGCCGTCGCGCTCGAGCGTCGCCAGCACGTGCGCCCGCCGCTCTGCGGCCAGCAGTGCCGGTGTCTGGTCGGTCATCGGGCGTCCTCCGCGTTCGTCAGGTCCAGTTCTACCGTGACGGCGACGCTGTCGCGCGTCGTCACGTCCAGATCCAGCCGGGTGAGTCGCGCGCCCCACACGCTCGAGAGCAACGGGTCGTCGAGTTCGCGCACGACGAGTGACGCCGCGATGCCCTCGGGCCACGAGAGGCGCACCGGGGTGGCGCCGTCGAGCGGGGTGACGACGACGGTCGATGCGTCCCGGCGCACGTCGCCGGCCAGCAGCATCCGCACCTGCGTGGGCGTGTCGTGGTGCTCGTCGGTCGCCGGCTCAGCCACCGGTTCGCGCGTCCAGGAGTCCTCGACGACCACGCGGCGGGTCGCGCGTTCGAGGCGCACCGACCGCCGCCACGGCACTGCGCCGGGGTATGCGCCGGAGAGGTCGAGCGCGAACGCCGCCGCGTCGTCGGCGAGCGAGACCTCCACATCGGATGCCGCGAACCCGGCGCCCGGGCTCTGCTCGAGACCGCCGATCACGGGCACGTTGTGCCACCCGCTCTGCATCGTCCAGATGTCGTAACGGCCGGGGCCGAACGTCTGCAGCGTGTAGGTCGGACGACCGGCGTCGACGATCACGGGCACGCCGTCGATGGCGACGACGAACGAGCCGACGTCGTTGTGATTGTGGTGCTCGCCGTTATGTCCGCCCTTGACGGCGACGGTGAGTCCGCGGCTCGTGCCGCCGATCTCGCGGGCGAGCATCACCTCGGTCGAGGGCAGCCACACCTCGCGCGGGAACGGCGACGTCGCCTCGGCCGCGCCGACCCACGCCGGGTCGGTGATGCCGCGCAGCAGCCGGCCGAAGCCCTCGTGCTCGGTGGCCGCCGGGGTGCCGGCAGTGCGGTGCGACGCGGCGTGGGCGGCGGCATCCGCATCCTGCGCATTCCGCGCCGCGCGATGCAGAGCGTGCCACGGCTGCGCCGCCGAGACGCGCGCCTGCCCGTCGGCGAGGTTGAGGTACCAGTCGCCGCCGAGGTGCATGCGGTGGGGGAACGCGACCGTCTCGCGCAGTGCCGGGATGCCCGAGGCGTCGAGCACTCCCCCGGTCGCGTGGCGCACGAGGTCGAGCGCCTCGAGGGCGCGGCACGCGCCGTTCCACCAGTACGCGTAGCCCTCGTCGATCGCGCCGTCGGCCGGGAGCACCGAGACGTACCGGTCGATGCCCTCGATCGCGAGCGCCACGATGGCCGCGCGCTCGTCGGCCTCGGCGGGGGCGTCGAGCAGACGCAGCGCGGCGAGCAGCACGTTGCCGTGGATCCACGGGTTCCAGTTGTGCACGTCGCCGTCGAGCCCGAGCCAGTGCCAGTCGCGGCGCCGGGTGAACGGCTCGAACACGCGCACGCGCGCCTCGTGCCGGATGCGGGAGCGGATGCCGGGGTACCGGGCGTCGAGACGCTCGCCGAGGAGTTGGTCCACCCAGGCGAGCAGCGCGACCGCCTCGCCCGCGCCGAGGTCGAGGTACGGCTCGGTGATCGTAGGCAGCACCGAGCCCCGTTCGCGGAAGGCGTCGTCGTGGGCGGGCCAGCACCAGGAGCTCTGCTCGCAGATGAGCCACACGCCGTCGAGGACGTCGGCGAGCCAGGCGGCGCCGACTTCGCCGTCATCGGCGTGATGCGCGGCGGCGATCGCGGCACGGCCGAGGCGCCGCTGCCTCTCGAACACGATGCTCTCCCAGCCCTCGCGGTCGCCGTCGTCGTGGAGGCGCGCGGCGGCCGTCGCCAGGGGTACGGGCCAGGCGGTGGATCGGTCGGCGGCTGCCCGTGCGAGCACGTCGCGGACGGCGAACGGATCAGCGGTGCCCCGCGGACCCCAGACGCCCCGGTCGTCCGAGGTCGCTACCGGGAGCGCATGATCGGGCGACGCGAGAAGGGCGGCGAGCGCGGCCGGGAAGCCGGCGGCGTCGACGGCTGCCTGCTGCTCGTAGGCGGCGGCCAGCGCACCCCGGAATCTCGCGGTCATCTGGGTCCTCCTCGTTGATTCACCATGGTGAGGGTGCACTGTGCGGTCACGGTCAGTTCGCACTGCTAAACCGATCACAAACGATCATAACGAATCTCAAACAGTCTTGCAATGAACGAATTGGGTTGATACAGTCCCAAACGTTCGCTTTCCGCTGACCCCCACGGCGGCGAGAAGAAGGCATCGAGGGAGATCCCAGTGACGGTCCAGCAGCCCACCACGTCGACGCGCACCGCGACGGGTTCCGCCTGGGCTCTGCGCGAGTGGACGCGGGACGAGTGGCTCGTCTACGCGGATCGCCTGCTCGACACCGCCCGCACGCACGCGTCGCCCGGTGCTGGTCGCATCCACTTCCCGGGGGCCGAGGGCGGCTACGGCCACGCGGTCGACGGGCTCGAAGGCTTCGCCCGCACGTTCCTCCTCGCCGGGTTCCGCATCGCCGGTGCCCGCGGCGAGGGCACCGAGGAGCTCGCCGACTTCTACCGCCGCGGCATCGTCACGGGCGTCGACCCGGACGCCGAGGATCGCTGGGTGCGTCTGGACGAGCACGCACAGGCCAAGGTCGAGGCCGCGTCGCTGGCACTCGTGCTCGACATGACGCGTCCGTGGATCTGGGACCGCCTCGACGCCCTCACGCAGGAGCGCGTCATCGACTACCTCGCACCGGTCGTGGGGGACGCCACCTACCCGAAGACCAACTGGCTGTGGTTCCGCGTCGTCGTGCAGACGTTCCTGCGGTCGGTCGGCGGCCCGTGGTCGGCCGAGGACATCGCCGACGACCTGGCGCTGCACGACGCGCTGGTGCGCGAGGACGGGTGGATCTCGGACGGCTTCGAGCGCTCGTACGACCACTACGTCGGCTGGGCACTGCACACGTACCCCGTGCTGTGGTCGCGGATGCAGGGCGCCGGCGAGCTCGCCGGCGGGCGCACCGCGGGCGACATCGTGCGGCTCGACCGCTTCCTGCAGGATGCCGTGGCCCTCGTCGGCGCCGACGGCTCGCCGCTCGTGCAGGGCCGCAGCCTCATCTACCGCTTCGCGGCCGCCGCGCCGTTCTGGGTCGGCGCGATCGCTGAGGTGCCGTCCGTCCCTCTCGGGCAGCTGCGCCGTGCCGCCAATGCCGTCGTCGCGCACTTCGCCGAGCGCGGGGCGCCCGACGAGGACGGCATCCTCACCATGGGCTGGCACCACGAGTGGCGCGAGCTCGCGCAGTCGTACTCGGGCCCCGGTTCGCCGTACTGGGCGGTCAAGGGCCTGCTCGGCATCTCGCTTCCCGCCGACCACCCGGTCTGGGCCGCCGAGAGCGAGCCGCTGCCGATCGAGGCCGGCGACGAACTGCGCGCCGTGCGTCCGGCCGGCTGGGTGGTGTCGGGCACGCGTGCCGACGGCATCGTCCGGATCGCGAACCACGGCACCGACCACGCCGCCGCGGGCAGCCTCGTCGGCGACTCGCCGCTGTATGCCCGCATCGGCTACTCGACCGCTGCCGGTCCCCTGGCGAACCAGCGCGCGTGGGAGGAGCCGCTCGAGCAGTCGGTCGCCCTCGTCGACGCGGCGGGTCGCGCCACGCACCGCGCTGCGATGGACCTGATCGACGTGCGCGTGCAGGACGACGAGGGCGGCCGCCTCGGCATCGCCGCCTCGGTGTCGCGCGCCCACTGGATCGCCCTTCGCCCTTCGGCACAGCGCCACGGCTCGGGCATCGACGGCGACGTCGAGGTGGCGGGCGTCGTCGAGGTGCACTCGCTCGTCCGCGGTCCGTGGGAGGTGCGCCTCGCGCGCGTCGACTCCCTCGCGCCCGGCATCGACGCCTCGTCGCTGCACCTCCGCGTGGGCGGCTGGGCCCTGGCGGCCGACGAAGCGCCCCGGTCCTCAATTGAGGAGCCGCGTCGGGACGCGGACGGAAACGCCGAGTCCCGCTCCTCATCTCGGCTCTCGTCCTCAACTGAGGACGGCAAAGTGGTCGGGCAGGAGACCGCGGATGCCGCGGCCTCGGTCATCGCGGACGGCCTGAGCTCCAGCATCCGACCCCTTCTCGGCGACGGCGCGACGAGCATCGAGTCGCGCGAGGACGCCAGCCCGCTGGGACCCGTCGCCGCGGTGCCGGTCGCGGCGTACCCGGTGCAGGTCGGTGCGTGGATCGCCACGCTCGTCGAGCTCACCACCGAAGACCTCGCATCGCCCGCCGATGCGGCGACCTCCGTCGCCCTCGGGGCGGACGGCGATCAGACCACCGTCACGGTCACCTGGCCGGACGGGACGGCGACCACGAGTCGCCTCGCACACCCCGGAACAGCGTCCGTCGCGAACCGGTAACCCGATGGGCCCGAGGACGGGTCCGCAATCACAAAGGAGTACCCCCAGTATGAAGCGCTCATACGCTGCCGCGGCCGGCATCGCCGTGGTCGCCACGCTCGCTCTCGCCGGATGCAGCGGCGGTGGCGAGGAAGCCGCGCCCGAGGAGTCGGGTCCGGTCACGCTCTCGCTCTCGGGTTGGAGCCTCGACACGACGCCGGAGTTCCAGGCGCTCGCCGACGCGTTCCACGAGGAGAACCCCGACGTCACGGTCGAGCTCAAGGGCTACGACGCGGCCGAGTACAACACCCTCCTGACCGCCGACCTCGCCGCCGGCACGGGCCCCGACATCATCACGCAGAAGGAGGTCAAGTTCGTCCCGACGTTCGTCGAGGGCGGCCAGCTCCTCGACGTGTCGGACGTCGAGCTGCCCGACGACATCAGCGGCGCGCAGTCGTACGAGGTCGACGGCACCGCCTACGCGGTGCCCTACCGCAACGACTCGTGGGTCCTGTACTACAACAAGGCGCTGTTCGACCAGGCCGGCGTCGAGTACCCCGACGGCTCGTGGACGTGGGACGACTACAGCGACGCCGCGGCCGCGCTGACCGAGGGCCTCGCCGCCGCCGGCGGCACCGCCAAGGGCACGTACCTGCACAACTGGCAGTCGACCGTCCAGGGCTTCGCGAACGCGCAGTCCGACGGCGACATCCTCCAGGGCGAGTACGAGTACATGGAGCCGTTCTACGACAACGTGCTCGCGCTCCAGGACGGCGGCGACCAGGTCGACTTCAACACCGCCAAGGCGAACCAGCTCACCTACCAGGGCGAGTTCGGCAAGCAGAACGCGGCCATGATGCCCATGGGCACGTGGTTCGTCGCGACCCTCATCGCCCAGCAGGCCTCGGGCGACGCGGACGACTTCGAGTGGGGCATCGCGCCCATCCCGCAGGTCGACTCGGACACCGCTGGTCTCGACAACACCCCGGTGACCTTCGGCGACCCGACCGGCTTCGGCATCAACGCCGGCATCGACGAGACCAAGGTCGCGGCCGCGAAGAAGTTCCTCGCGTTCGCGGCGGGTGAAGAGGGCGCCCAGATCCTCGCGCAGATCGGCATCACGCCGGCCCTGCTGACCGACGCGGTCGTCGAGACCTACTTCTCGGTCGAGGGTGCCCCCACCGACGACCTGTCGAAGTTCGCGTACTCGACGCACGAGGTGTACCCCGAGAACCCGACGTCCAACAAGGCGGCCGCGATCCAGGGCATCCTCAGCGACATGCACACGGCGATCATGTCGGGTTCGACCTCCGTGTCGGACGCCATCACGGAGGCGCAGGACCGCGTCGCCAACGAGGTCGGCACCGACTGAGCCGCGGCTCGTCACACCCGTTTCAGCACGCCCCCGGCAGGCTCGCGGACTCGTCCCCGAGCCTGCCGGAAGGCCCCCGATCCGCGGCGCCCGAGGCGCCGGCACCGGATCACGGGTGACCGGCCCGCTCCCCCGCGGGCGGGCCGGCCACCGCACCACGCTTTCTCATCGCACCTGGAGGTCCGCCATGGCGACCATCACCGCCACAGAGGCCGGCATCGCGCCGCCGCCCGTGCGCCGCCGGCGCTCGAGGCTGCGGCTGCGCAACACCCTCATCGGGTGGAGCTTCATCCTTCCCAACTTCATCGGCTTCGGCCTGCTGACGCTGGTCCCCATCGTCGTGCTGTTCTACATGTCGTTCACGAACTGGAACGTCTTCGGCACCGCCAACTGGGTCGGCCTCGACAACTACCAGCGCCTCATCGGCGACGGCAGCTTCCGCATCTCCGTCGTCAACACCCTCTACTACTCGGCGCTGCACATCCCGCTGACGATCCTCGTCTCGCTGGGCCTCGCGCTCCTGCTCAACAACAAGCTCCGCGGCGTCGCGTTCTTCCGCACCGCCGCGTTCTTCCCGTACATCACCTCGATCGTCGCGATCGCCGTGGTGTGGAACCTGCTCTTCAGCCCCGAGTACGGCCCGATCAACGAGTTCCTCCGGTTCATCGGCATCCAGAACCCTCCCGGCTGGCTCACCTCGCCCGAGTGGGCGATGCCCGCCGTCGTCATCGTCGGCACCTGGCGTGACATGGGCTACTACATGATCCTGTTCCTCGCGGGGCTGCAGACCGTGCCGCGCGAGCTGCACGAAGCGGCGCGCGTCGACGGCGCCAACGTGTGGCAGCGGTTCGTCAACGTGACGCTTCCGTGCCTGCGTCCCACCATGTTCTTCGTCACCGTGATGCTGACGATCAACTCGTTCAAGATCTTCGACCTGATCCTCGTCATGACCGACGGCGGACCCGGTCAGTCCACCCTCGTGATGTCGCAGTTCATCTACCGCAAGGGCTTCGAAGAGAGCCAGTTCGGCTACGCGTCGGCCGCCTCGGTGGCGCTGTTCTTCATGTGCATCATCGTCACGATCGTGCAGTTCCTCTGGAACAAGAAGCGGAGCAGCTGATGGCCGAGCAGATCAAGGATGCCGACCTCCTGGTCGCCGACTACACCGCGCCCTCCAGCGCGCGTCGCGGCCTGCGCAAGCTCGCCGAGGAGACCCCGGAACCGCCCGTCGCCACCGAGAAGCTGACCCCGGGTCGCCGGGTGGCGCGGATCGCGATGTACATCGGCCTCATCATCTTCGCGATCGGGCTGCTGACGCCGTTCGTGTGGATGGTGCTGAGCTCGTTCAAGTCGTCCAACGAGGTGTTCTCGGTGCCGGTGCAGTGGCTCCCCGAGACGTGGGTGTGGCAGAACTACGTCGACATCTGGTCCGAGTCGAACATGCTCGTCTGGATCCGCAACACGCTGTTCCTCGCCGTCGTGGTGACGTTCCTGCAGGTGCTCACCGGCTCGTTCGCCGCCTACGGCTTCGCGCGCATGCGCTTCCGCGGTCGCGACGTGCTGTTCCTGCTGTACGTCGGCACGATCGCCGTGCCGTGGCAGTCGTACATGATCCCGCAGTTCATCCTGCTGTCGAACCTCAAGGTGTCGAACACCCTCTGGGCGATCATCCTGCTGCAGGCCTTCGGTGCGTTCGGCGTGTTCCTGATGAAGCAGTTCTACGAGACGATCCCCGAGGAGCTCTCCGAGGCGGCGCGACTGGACGGCCTCAGCGAGTACGCGATCTGGCGCAAGATCATGCTGCCGCTGTCGATCCCGGCGCTCGCCTCGCTGACGCTGCTGACGTTCGTCAACACCTGGAACGACTACCTCGGACCGCTCATCTATCTGCGCGACCCGAACCTCTGGACCATCCAGCTGGGACTTAAGGGCTTCGTCTCGAACCTGTACGACACGAACTACGCGCTGCTGTTCGCGGGCCTCACGATCTCGGTCATCCCGATCGCGATCATCTTCCTGCTCGGCCAGAAGTACTTCGTCGAGGGCATCGCGACGAGCGGGCTGAAGGGCTGACACCGTGAACAAGCCCAGCCTCCTCAGCCGGCTCAACGGCCTCGTCTCGCACGAGACGTGGGCGTCCCTCATCGGGATGATCTACCTCGCCCTGATCGTGAACCTCCTGCTGGTCGTCGCGTGCCTGCCGATGGTGGTGCTGCTCGTCACCACCGACCCGGCCTACTCGTGGCCGCTGCTCGCCGTGGCCGCGCCCCTCGCGGCGCCGGGCATCGCGGCCGCGTTCCGCGCGTTCCGCGAGCACGACAGTGCCCGCACGGGTGCGGGCCCCGGCCCGATCCGCGCATTCTTCGCGGGCCTCCGCGACACGTGGCGCCGTGCGCTGCTGATCGGCGCCGCCGTCACGGCGGTCATCGTCGTGCTCCTCGTGGACGTGCGGATGCTGTCGAACACGGCCGCCGCCGTGATCACGGTGCCGCTCCTCGGCATGCTGGCGCTCGTCGCGATCGCGGCGGGGCTCGTGGCCCTGGTCGCGATCGCCGAGGTGCCGACCGCGCGCCTGCGCGACGTCGTGCGCGCGAGCCTGTACCTGAGCCTGCGGCGCTGGTACCTCACGGCGGTCTCGCTCGCCGCCCTGGCCGCTCAGGTCGCCGTGTTCGCCACCGCGCCGGCGCTGGGACTCGGGCTCACGGCATCCGCGGCCCTCTTCTTCGCGTGGACCAACTCGCGCTACACGCTCCGTCCCGTACTCGATCTCGACGAGAAGGCGACCGCGCAGGCCTGAGGCCCGCGGCATCCGTCCTCCACTCGCACTTCAGAAGGATTCCCTCCCCATGACGTCCACCTCGCCCGCTCCGGGCACCAGAGCCACGCCCGCAGATCAGCGCATCGCGGCCGACGACGCGATCACCGCCGCGCTGTCGACGATCCGCCGCAACATCGCGACCTTCGGGGGCGCGTACCCCGACGACACCACGGTGGACGACCGCTACGAGGTGCGCCCCGCCGAGGGCGGCATCCCGCTCGGCGGCAACCGCGGGTGGACCACCAGCTTCCGCACCGGCATGCTGTGGCTCGCGTGGGAGTTCACCGGCGAGGCGGCCTACCGCGACGCCGCACTCGTCGACACGGCCGACTTCGAGCGGCGCGTGCGCGCCGAGGAGGACCTCGACACCCACGACCTCGGCTTCCTCTACACGCTGTCGACCGTCGCCGCATGGCGCCTGGTCGACGACGAGGACGCCCGGCAGGCGTCCCTCCTGGCCGCCGACCACCTGATGCGCCGCTTCCTCGAGCCCGCGGGCATCATCCAGGCGTGGGGCGACCTCTCCGACCCTGCGCAGCGCGGCCGCACCATCATCGACAGCCTCATGAATATGCCGCTGCTGACATGGGCGCACGAGCAGACCGGCGAGGAGCGGTTCGCCGACGCCGTCGCACGGCACACCGCCCAGCTGCGCGAGCACATCCTGCGCGAGGACGACTCGACGTTCCACACGTTCTACTGGGATGCCTCCACCGGCGAGCCGCTGCGCGGCGCGACCGAGCAGGGCGCGTTCGACGAGTCGTGCTGGGCGCGCGGCCAGGCGTGGGGCATCTACGGCTTCGCGATGAACTACGCGGTGACCGGCGACGAGCGCCTGCTCGACGCGTCCCGTCGCTGCACCGAGTACTTCCTGCGGCACCTTCCCGCCGACGAGGTGCCCTTCTGGGACCTCGTGTACACCGACGGCAGCGACGCCCCGCGCGACAGCTCCGCCGCCGCGATCGCGGTGTGCGGTCTGCTCGAGCTCGCCAAGGTCGAGACGGATGCCGCCCGCGCGGCCGAGTGGACTGCGCGCGCGCATGCGATGCTCGCGTCGCTCATCGCGAACTACACGCCCGCGACGCCCGAGGACTCCGACGCGCTCATCCTGCACTCGGTGTACGACCTGCCGAAGCGCAACGGCGTCGACGAGGGCACCCTCTGGGGCGACTACTTCTACCTCGAGGCGCTGATGCGCGTGGCGCGCCCCACATGGAGGAAGTACTGGTGAGGCTCGTCACGTACATCGGCCCCGACGGCGGGGCGCGACCGGCGGCAGTGGTCGCCGGTGCCGAGGGCGACCGGGTGCTCGACCTCGGCGATCTCGCCGGCTCGGTCGAGGACCTGCTGTCGGATGCCGCAGCCCTGGCCACTGCGGGCGAGAGGGCGGCCGCCGACCCGTCGCACCTGCCGGCGTTCGATCCTGCGGCGCTCGTCGCCCCGGTGACGCCGGGCAAGATCCTGTGCCTCGGCTACAACTACCGGGGCCACGTGCCGGACGGCGTCGATCCGACCGCGAACGACCCCGACTACCCCGACGTGTTCGTGAAGACCCCGAACACGCTGGCCGGCCCCAACGAAGCCGTCGTGATCCCGCCGGGGGCGACGGACGTCGACTACGAGGGCGAGGTGGCGGTCGTCATCGGCCGGCGCGCGCAGCGCGTGTCGCTCGAGGATGCGCTCGACCACGTCGGCGGGTACACGATCCTCAACGACGTGTCGGACCGCGCGTGGCAGCGGCGGCAGAGCCAGTGGGCGCTCGGCAAGTGCTCGGACGGCTTCGCACCGCTCGGCCCGTGGGTCGTGACGCCCGACGAGGTGCCCGACCCGCAGGACCTCCTGGTCGAGGTCGTCCGCGACGGCGTCGTCACCGTGTCGCAGTCCACGTCGACGACGATCTTCAGTGTGGCGTACGTCATCCATCACCTCAGCCAGGTGCTGACGCTGGAACCGGGCGATATCGTCTCGACCGGGACCCCGCAGAAGCTGCCCGCCGCCCAGGACGCGCACCGCCCGCTCGCCGACGGCGACGCGGTTACCGTGCGGATCTCGGGCATCGGCGAGCTCACCACCCGATTCACCGTCGAAACCGCGGTCGTTGAGCGAGCGAAGCGAGACGAAACGCGCTCGACATCCGCGCAGGGCCCGGGCGTTTCGTCTCTGCGTTTCGACTCGCAAGCTCGCTCAACGACCGGTGCCCACACAGGAGACAACTCATGATCCTCGATTCGTTCCGCCTCGACGGCAAGGTCGCTCTGGTCACGGGCTCGAGCCGCGGCCTCGGTCAGGGCGCAGCCGTCGCCCTCGCCGAAGCAGGCGCCGACATCGCCCTGCTCGACCGCGGCGACGCCGCTGCCACCGCGGAGCTCGTCGCCGCGACCGGCCGCCGCGTCCACCGCATCCAGCGGGACCTCGTCTCGGCGACGCCCGACGAGCTCGCCTCGGCGGTGGACGAGGTGATCGCCGAACTGGGCGGACTCGACATCCTGGTCAACAACGCCGGCACCATCCGCCGGGCCCCCGCCGCCGAATACCCGCTCGGCGACTGGGACGACGTGCTCGCGGTCAACCTCGACGCCGTGTTCCACCTGTCGCAGGCGGCGGGGCGCCACATGCTGGCTCAGGGGAGCGGCCGCATCATCAACGTCGCGTCGATGCTGTCGTTCCAGGGCGGCATTCTCGTTCCGGCATACACCGCGTCCAAGCACGCCGTCGCGGGTCTCACGAAGGCGCTTGCGAACGAGTGGGCCGCCGCCGGCGTCACGGTCAACGCCGTGGCCCCCGGCTACATGGCGACCGACAACACCGCGCCGCTGCGTGCCGACGAGGACCGCGCCGCATCGATCCTCTCGCGCATCCCGGCCGGACGCTGGGGCGAGGCATCCGATCTGCAGGGCGTGTTCGTGTTCCTCGCCTCGGACGCCGCCGCGTACCTGACCGGCACCGTCATCCCCGTCGACGGCGGCTGGCTCGTCCGCTGACCACTCCCCCGCCACACGACTTCACGCACACCAGGAGAGAACCGTGACCCAGACGCACATCCCGCAGCGCTACGCGACCAACCCCGCCCAGATCCCGGGCATGACCACGCAGGACCTGCGCGACACGTACCTCATCCCCGACGTCTTCGTGCCGGGCGAGATCCGCCTCACGTACACGCACCACGACCGCATCGTGCTGGGCGGCGCCGTGCCCGCCGGCGGCGTGCTCGAGCTCGGCGGCTACCCCGAGATCCGCAGCGACTACTTCCTCGAGCACCGCGAGGTCGGCATCATCAACGTCGGCGGCACCGGGACGGTCACCGCCGACGGCGAGGTCTACACGCTCGTCAAGGGCGCCTGCCTGTACCTCGGCCGCGGCATCCGCTCCGTGTCGTTCGCTGACGCGGATGGCGAGCAGGGCGCGCAGTTCTACCTCTTCTCGGCCCCCGCGCACACCGCCTACCCGGCCGCGCTCGTCTCGCCCGGCGAGGGCACTGTGCGCGAGCTCGGCGACCAGCTCACCTCGAACCGCCGCACGCTCAACCAGTACATCCACGAGAACGGCGTCAAGAGCTGCCAGATCGTCATGGGCGTGACCGAGCTGCACCCGGGCTCCATGTGGAACACCATGCCCGCCCACACGCACGACCGTCGCACCGAGTGCTACCTGTACTTCGACCTGCCGGAGGACGCCCGCGTCATCCACCTGATGGGCGAGCGCGAAGAGACGCGTCACCTCGTCGTCGCCGACCGTCAGGCCGTCATCTCGCCGTCCTGGTCGCTGCACTCGGGGGTCGGCACGTCGTCGTACACGTTCATCTGGGCGATGGCGGGCGAGAACCAGGCCTTCGACGACATGGACGCCGCGCCCGTCACCGACCTGCGCTGACGGATGCCTCGGCCTGACTACGCTGGGGCGGTGCCCATGACCCTGCTCGCGATCGGCGAGACGATGGCGATGGTCACGCCGGTCGTCGCGACGCCCGTGACGGACGCCGACGCGTTCCTGCTCGACGCGGGCGGCGCGGAGTCCAACGTCGCCGCCCACGTGGCCGCGCTCGGCCACCGCGCCGTGTGGTTCAGCCGCCTGGGCGACGACGCGCTCGGCCACCGCATCGCGCGGCAGCTCACCGCCCGCGGTGTCGACGTCTCGCGGGTGGTTTTCGACGGCGCCCATCCGACCGGGCTGTACGTGAAGGATCCCGGCAACGGCGTCCTCTACTACCGCCGGGGCTCCGCCGCCGCCCACCTGAACGACGCCGACGCCGATGCGGTCGCGTTCGACGGCGTCGACCTGCTGCACGTGTCGGGCATCACGGCCGCGATCTCGGCATCCGCGTCGTCCTTCCTCGCCCGTGTCATCGCACGCGCACGCGAGAACGGCGTGCAAGTGTCGTTCGACGTCAACCACCGCGCGCCGCTGTGGGATGCCGCCACCGCCGCCCCGGTGCTGCTCGAGCTGGCCCGCCGCGCCGACATCGTGCTCGTCGGCCGCGACGAGGCCGAGACGCTGTGGGGCACGGCCACCGCCGCCGACGTGCGCGCGCTGCTGCCGGAGGTCGCCGAGCTCATCGTCAAGGACGGCGACGTCGGCGCCACCGCGTTCGTCGGCGCCGACGAGGTGTTCGAGCCGGCTCTGGTCGTCGAGGTCGTCGAGCCGGTCGGCGCCGGCGACGCGTTCGCCGGCGGCTACCTCGCCGGCTACCTCTCGGGTGACGCGGTGCCCGACCGGCTGCGTGCCGGGCACGCGCGCGCCGCGCGCACCCTGCAGACCACCACCGACTCGATCGACGAGCCCGACGAGCCCGCCGTGCCCGCCGTGCCCGCCGTGCCCGCCGTGCCCGCCGTGCCCGCCGTGCCCGCCCCGCTTCCCGGCAGCACGACGCCATGACGGGTTTGGGGCGCACCACGAGCGTTCGGGGCGCGCGCCGTACGCCCCGAACGCGCGCGAAGCGCCCCAAACCCGCGAAGATGACTGAACGCGACACACGAAGGACCCACGCATGACTTCCCAGCCCTCTTCATCGACGAGCAGCACGGATGCCGCGGCGCACGCCGAATGGTTCGAGACGGCGTTCGCCGGGGCGCCGCTCATGGCGATCCTGCGCGGCATGGGCGTCGAGCGCTCTGTGCGCCTGTCGCAGACGGCATGGGACCTCGGCATCGACGCCGTCGAGGTGCCGCTGCAGACCGACGAGGACGAGCGCGCGCTGCGCGAGGTCGTCACCCTGGCCGCCGCCCGCGGCAAGAGCGTCGGCGCGGGCACCATCATCACCCCCGCCCAGGTGGCGCTGGCAGCTGACGCCGGCGCGGCGTACCTGGTCTCGCCCGGGCTCGACCCGCTCGTGGTGCGGGCGGCGCAGGATGCCGGCATCCCGATCCTTCCCGGAGTCGCGACCCCCAGCGAGGTCCAGCTCGCGGTCTCGCTCGGGCTCACCTGGCTCAAGGCGTTCCCGGCGACGTGGCTCGGCAGCGGCTGGTTCAAGCACATCCGCGGCCCGTTCCCGCACGTGCGGTTCGTCGCGACCGGTGGACTGGACGCGTCGAACGTCGAGGAGTTCCTCGACGCCGGCGTCCGGGTTGCGGCGGTCGGCTCCGCCCTCGAAGACGCATCACAGCTCGAGCGCCTCGCCGAGGTGCTCCGCACCCGCACGGCCGCCCGATGACGGCGGCTGCCGCGCGCTCGTTCGCGATCGGCGAGACCGACTTCCTCCTCGACGGGGAGCCGTTCCGGGTGCTCGCGGGAGCCCTGCACTACTTCCGCGTGCACCCCGGCCAGTGGGCCGACCGCATCCGCAAGGCGCGTCTCATGGGTCTCAATACCATCGAGACATATGTCGCCTGGAACGCCCACGAGCCCGTGCGCGGCGAGTGGGAAGCGACGGGGTGGAACGACCTCGGCGCCTTCCTCGACCTCGTCGCGGCGGAGGGGATGCACGCGATCGTGCGACCCGGGCCTTACATATGCGCCGAATGGCATAATGGTGGTCTGCCGGTGTGGCTGACCGGCCTCGAGGGCGTGGGACTCCGCCGGTCCGAGCCGCTCTACCTCGCCGAGGTGACCGCCTACCTGCAGCGGGTGTACGACATCGTCGCCCCGCGCCAGATCGACCGCGGCGGGCCGGTCGTGCTCGTCCAGATCGAGAACGAGTACGGCGCGTACGGCGACGACACCGCGTACCTCGAGCATCTCGTGCGCGTGACGAAGGATGCCGGCATCACGGTGCCGCTGACGACGATCGACCAGCCGACCGACCAGATGCTGAGCGACGGCAGCGTCGCGGGCGTACACCTCACCGGCTCGTTCGGCTCGCGCGCCGAGGAGCGTCTCGCCACCCTGCGGCGGCACCAGCCCACCGGACCCCTCATGTGCGCGGAGTTCTGGGACGGCTGGTTCGACTGGTGGGGCAATGCCCACCACACGACGCCTGCTACGGCGACGGCCGCCGAGCTGGACACCCTCCTCGCGGCCGGGGCATCCGTGAACTTCTACATGTTCCACGGCGGCACGAACTTCGGCCTCACCAACGGTGCGAACGACAAGGGCAGGTACCTGCCCATCGTGACCTCGTACGACTACGACGCGCCGCTCGACGAGCGGGGCGACCCGACCGACAAGTACTTCGCCTTCCGCGACGTCATCGCCAGGTACGCTCCGGTGCCCGACGAGGTGCCGGAGGTCAGTGGTCCCGCTCCCGTGTTCGACGTGGCGCTCACGGCTGTCGCGGTGCCGGTCGAGGTGGCCGGGCCTGCGGCGCCCGCTGAGACGGCCGGGCCTGCGGCGCCTGCTGAGACGGCCGGGCCTGCGGCGCCTGCTGAGACGGCCGGGTCGCGTCACGAGACTCCGCCGACCTTCGAGGAGCTCGGGCACCTCAGCGCCCTCGTGTCCTATGAGGCGGAGCTGCCTGAGGGTCACGGTGGCGTCCTGCGCTTCGGCGAGGTGCGCGACCACGCCTGGGTGTCTGTCGACGGCGTAGCCGTGGGCACGCTTTCTCGTACGCGCCACGAGGACGCCCTCGTCGTTCCTGGTGGACGCCGAGTACGAGTGCTCGTCGAAGAGCAGGGGCGCGTCAACTACGACGCGCGTCTGGGTGAGTCCAAGGGGCTCATCGGACCAGTGAGCATCGGTGGTGTGCCGGTGACCGGCTGGACCGCGACTCCCATCGACGTCGCAGCGCTGGGCGCGGCGGTGGCGGATGCAGCCAGCTCGCCCGTGGACGCGGCCGGATCGACGGTGGCTCCCTTCCTGCTGCGCGGTTCGTTCTCGCTCGAGGCTCCCGCCGACCTGTTCCTCGATACCGCGGGGTGGGGCAAGGGCTACGCGCTCGTGAACGGCTTCCTCCTCGGCCGGTACTGGAGCAGCGGCCCGCAGCGGACGCTGTACGTGCCGGCTGCCGCGCTGCAGGCGGGGGAGAACTCCGTGGTCGTGATCGAGCTGGATCGCGTCGCCGACGGCGTCGCCCGCTTCGTCGCCGAGCCGGAGCTCGGGCCGCGGGAGGAGTAGCCCAGAGGCCGGCTTTCCCGTCGAGCGCCTGGCCGCCGCGCGGGAGCAGCTGACCCCGCATCGCGTCTAAGGACAGGCGGCGACACCGTCGGCCGGGTGCCCGCACCGTGGGGGAGTGCGCGTGGGCTGGTTGACTGGGCGGATGCCTCTCGCCGCTGACGCCCGGGTCGCCGTGTGCGGTCCCGCCTCCTGGAACCACGTGATCCTCCTCGATCGGCTGCCGGATCCGGTGCCGCACATGCAGTTCGCGCGGGGTGACCTGCAGACGGTGGGCGGCACCTCGGCGGGCAAGGCCCTGCATCTCGCGGACCTCGGCGTCGACGTGACGCTGCACGCATTTCTGGGCGCCGACGAGGAGGGCGGTCGAGTGTCGGAGGCACTGGAGACAGCGGGAGTGCGCGTCGAGGCGTATGGGTCCGAGCACACGGAACGGCACGCGAACCTGATGACACCGGCGGGCGAGCGGGTCAGCCTCTACCTCGCGACGCCGAGTGCGGCATCCGTCGACGCCCTCGAGCGCATCGGAGCCGCTGTGGCCGCCGCCGATGTCGCTGTCGTCGACCTGAGCGCAGCGGGGGTTGCCATCGTCGAGAGGCGGCTCGCCGGCGCCGCAGGCGCCCCCATCTGGACTGACCTGCACGATTACGACGGGTCAGCGGAGTTCCACGAGCCGTTCCTGCGCGCGGCCGACGTCGTGTTCATGAACGACGATGCGACGGACGACCCCTGGGCGCTGATGCGGAGCTGCCTCGACTGGGGGCCGCGACTCGCCGTCTGCACGCGGGGTGCGCGCGGTGCGGTAGCGCTCGCCGCATCGGGGGAGCGCGCCACCGTGGCTGCGCAGCCGGTCACGGTCGTCGATACGAACGGCGCGGGCGACGCGTTCTTCGCCGGCTTCCTGGCGGCGTCACTCGCCGGGGCGGATCTGGACGGATGCCTGGATTCCGGCGCCCGCCAGGCGGTCGTCGCCCTGTCATCCGAGCACCTTCACCCGGCCGTCGTCGGGAGCGAAGACGGGGGCGTCACCATCGCGCTTCGGTGACGACTGCCGGCCGTGCCGAGGCGTCGTAGACCCGGACCCAGTCCGGCCGCACGACGACGACGGCGAAGCCCTGGTCGAGGGCGCGTGAGCCTGGGAACTGCTCGTTGTATGCGGCACCGTGGAATTCGCGCGACGTGTCCGAGGCGATGGTGGCGACACCCTCGACCTGCACGGTCACGTCGCCATCCGTGCCGGTGACGACAGCAACACGGCCGTTCTCGCGCAGGTTGTGCATCTTGCGGGAGTCGTCGGAGGCATCGAAGATCAGCGTTCCGTCGTCGAGTGCCGCCATCCCGACCAGTGCCGCTTCCGGCGCGCCGGAGGGCGCGACGGTGGCCACGACTGCGCGGCCCTGCGCGCGGACGAAGGCGGCGAATGCGGCGGTGTCGCGGGGGTCGAAGGTCACCGGTTCACAGTAACGGCAGTCCCCGGTCGCGCGGAGCGGAGCGGTGGGCCGCGACGTCGGCTCGGTCAGCCGGGTAGCTCAGCTGCCCGTGTTGATTGCGAGGATCGCCCACTTCTCGGCGTCGGTGAGGTCGGACAGGGCCAGCACCTCTTGGAGCACGGGCGACTTGAGGGCGAGGTATCGTCCGATGTCCATCGCCGGGTCGCGGGCGAGTTCTGTCTTGATGGCGCCATAGCGATCGCGGAGATCTGGTCGGGCACGGAGGATCCTGCGTACCGCGAGGTGGTTGCGCAGGTGCAGCGTGCCGTCGATGCAGACGTAGACGTTCCGCCGCGGATCGTCGTCGGGTGCGGTCATCGACTCCCGGTCGGCGACGCCGAGGTCGCCCCGATGCGTGTAGCCCGCGGCGACGAGCGCCGTGATCGCCGCCGGGAGATCCGCACGCCGCACGACGACATCGATGTCGATGACGGGCTTGGCGGCCAGTCCCGGCACCGATGTCGAGCCGACATGCTCGATCGAGAGCATCGGAACATCCGCCAGCGCTCGCCTGAGGTCCGCAGCCACACGCGCGAACTGCTCCGGCCACTCCCTCGAGTAGGGAACGACGGTGACAGCCATGCCACAAGCTTCGCACCCCGATTCGCGGGCAGCGTGCGCCGACATCACCCCGCACCGTTTGCCTCGCCGGATGCTCACGACGCCACCACACCCGGTGCTGCCCGGGGTGGGGTCGGCGCGTGCAGCGCCACCACCTCGCGCCCGCTCTCGTGCCGGGTGTGGCTCCGCCGCACCCAGCGCCTCACGCCCGCTTCCGGCGCAGGCGGGAGCGGCAGCGCCGGCACCTCACGCCTGTGCCCGTGCCCGTCCCACACCCTCATGCGGCGCCGAAGCGTCGCGGCGACTTCCACTGCAGCCGGACCGGATCACCGATCTCGCCAGTCAGCGGGTCGGGAGGCGGATGCAGCCAGTACGTGTCGGCTGAACTGGCGGGATCCCGGTGGCGGGTGATGCGCCATCGCTGGTTGTGCAGGCGCAGGTGGCAGTTGCGGCACAGGGGAACGCCGTCGTCGACATCGGTGCGGCCGTGGTGATCCCACCAATGGTCGATGTGGTGATACTCGCATTGAGAGATCGGTGCGCTGCACGACGGCCAGACGCACCCGCCGTCGCGGGCAGCGATCGCGATCCGCTGCTTGCGGCTGAACAGCCGCAGCTCGCGGCCGACATCGAGCGGCCGACCATCGGGGTCCCAGATCACCGGGATGGCGCCCGCATCGCAGAGACGCGCCTCGACGACCCCGCCGGGCACGGCGTGCCCACCGTCCTCCAGATGACCGACGCCGGTCACCCGCGTGTCTCCCCGCTCGTCGATGGCCGTGATCGCCGCCGACTCGACGAGGATACGCACACCTGGCTGCCGGTCGCCGAGTGCCTGTTGCGGGTCGGCTTCGGCACCGGTGCGGAGCACCGCGATGATCGTGTCGTACTGCAGCTGCTCGTTCGTCCGATCGTCGGCTTCGGCCTCGCGCGTCTTCTCGACGGCATCCGAGCCGACGAAGCGCGGCCCACGCCGTGGTCGCAGTGCGGCTTGGAGGAGCGAATCGACCCATGCACCCGCGTCGTCGTCGAAGAGGATGTGGGCGTGGCGCTGGCCGCTCTCATCGATCCACCGGCGGAAGGATCGGGCGGCGAACCGCTCCTCGAACCGCAGCGTCACTCCGACGGGATCGAGTCGGTCGCGGGCGATGCGTGCCTGGATGCGGAGGTCTTCGACCGGCAGCGTCGTCGCCTCGTCGAGCAGCAGACGCACCGCCCGGGACCACGCCTGGGGCAGGAAGTCGGCGTCCAGCTCGGGATAGCGATCGACGGGCGGCTCGCCGAGACCGGAGCGGATCGCGTGGAACTGCGCCTGCGAGAGCGCGCCCGCCGCCAGGGCATCGCGAACGAGTCTCAGCCACTCGGGCGCCGCCGGCGTCGGCGGCTGTTCAGCGACTTCCCGACGCGAGGCATCCGTCCCGGGTGTGGTGGGTTCGAACGAAGAAGGAATGGTGGGCGCGAGCTCTTGCCCGGCCTGCACCGCGCGGGTGACGTCGCCGCGACCGAGGCCGGTGATCTGCTGAACCAGCGCCGTCCCGGTGCGCAGCCCCTTGCGCTGCGCGAGTCCGCCGTATCCGCGGTCGCGTGTTGATCGGCGGGACACCTCCGCCGAGGCGCTCGCGACGACGAGCTCCAGGGCCTTGCGAGCCTCGGTCGTGTCGGTGAGCAGCTCCAGCAGTTCTTCGTCTTCCAGCCTCTCGACCCCGGTTCCGCCCGCGCCGAGTCGCTGTGCGACGCGGGCGACGGCATCCGTCAGCCGCATCGCCGGAGGCGACGACACCGAAGAACTCATGGAACAAATATACGAACAACCTCCGACATCGAAGAGGGGCGGAGTCTCGACGCGACCGCCGACTGTGCATACGCTCGTGCCTGTGGTGGACCCGATGCACTTCGAGGCGAGCGCCGACGACTACGCCGCGGCTCGGCCGCCGTACCCGGCCGGACTCTGGGAGCGACTGCGAACTCTCGGGCTCCTGCGGCCGGGCGCTACCGCGCTCGATCTCGGCGCCGGAACCGGTCAGGCGACCGGTCCGCTTCTGGAGGCGGGACTGCGGGTCACCGCCGTCGAACCCGGCCCGCGCCTCGCGGCCCTCCTGCGCGCGGCCCATCCCGCGGCGGATATGTGCGGGTCTGCCGCGCGGAAGACGTCGAGCTCGCCGCATCGGCCGTCGACCTCGTCGTGGCGGCGACGTCGATCCATTGGATGGATCTCGACGTCCTGCTACCGAAGATATATACGATATTGACGCCGACGGGCCGCCTCGCTGTGTGGCGCAACGTATTCGGAGACGCCGACGCCCCCACCACGCCTTTTCGGGCGCGTATCGCTGAGATAATCGCCGCCCGTCGCGCGCCGCCGCGACCGGGTCCGCCTGCCGAGGACATCGATGCGACGATCGAGGCTCTGACGGCGTCGGGCCTCTTCGTCGAGATGGATGCCTCCACCCTACCGATGGACTCTCGAATTCGACGCGGCTGCGATCGGGCGTCTCTTCCGTACGTTCAGCGACTGGTCCGCCGGCGAGGTGGAGCACGCGGTCGAGGCCGCGAACGATCTGGGCGGCACCGTCACCGAGCATTACTCGTCGTGGCTGGTGGTGCTCGCGCCGATCGAGCGGTTATCCGCGCCGTGACGGCGGAGTCCGTCATGACGCGGGCGCGCGACCATCCCGGACAGCTCATCGGTGCTCCTGCCAGCAGGTGTATACGGCAGGGGTGCGGCGGCCCTCACGCCGTTTGCCGAGCGAGTCTGCCGGCTCGGAGCGGAATGGGACCCTGACGCGGTCTACCGGAGCGTCGCGGCCGGCTCGGGGCGGTGTACCCCGCGCGGGCGGTAGCCCAGGGCATCCGAGACGCCCGCGAGATCCGCGAGGTACCAGAGGATGGCCAGCCACATCTCGGTGCCCTGCAGGCCGGGCTCGGTCTCGGCGAGGCCACGGGTCGCGGGAGCAGGCTCGCGGAACGAGAACCCGGCGCCCGGCACCCAGGTCGACACGGCGTCCGACAGCAGGCGCGCGGCGAGGTCGCGCACCTCGTCGCCGCGATAGCCCGTCGCGCGCGTGAGCCAAAGCGGGTGCGCGACATCGAGCACGTTGCACGCGTTGCGCGCGCCAACGGCGAACCATCGCGGGTCGCGTGCATGGCGCAACACGGTGTCGATGACGCGCTCGGGGTAGGGGAGCGGCATCCCGAACTGCGCGAAGGTGCCGCGCGACGCCCGGTAGAAGCCGTTCACGACGGGCAGCAGGCCGCCGTCGGCGCTCGGCGAACCCCACATGCCGGTGTGGGGATCGGCGTTCACGACGAGCCAGCCGAAGAGCGCCTCCTCCACACCCGCCGGAATCGGATGCCCCGCACGCCGTGTCCACAGAAGTGCGGTGCCGAAGCCATCGATATGGTGGCCGGCGTTCCACGCGTCGGAGGCCCACGGCAGACTCTCGCAGAACGTGATCACCCGTTCCGGAGTGGCCGCCGTCACCCAGGTGAGAGGAGCCGGAAACGCCGACCCCAGCAGATCGAGCGCGTATCCCACGCTCAGCACGTGGTACGCGACATCGCCGTGCGAGAACCCGAGGCCCGCCTCCTGGCGACCATCGGAAGCGAGGGGTGCGACCGCACCGGTCGCGGCATCCTGCCAGTCTTGCAGCCGTCGGATCTGCGCGGCCGCGGGAGCCTGCGGGGGCGCCGTGCCGAGTAGCAGGTCGGCGATCTCGATCGCATCGCCCTGCGCGCGCACGGTCGGCGCCGCTCCCGGGCGGTCGGCGAAGAGCTCGAGGTCGTCGTCCCAGGAGCGCTGGAGGAGAGCGGATGCCTCCTCCCGCGCGCGTACGGCCAACTCGGCGACCCGCTCGGCAAGGCCTGCGGTGGCGTCCGCGGTCGAGGCCGGTGTGCCGGCCGGGACCGAGGTGGGCGCCCGCGCTCCGGTCGAGGCCAGATCCGGAGCAGACGCTGCCGCTCCGGCCGGGGCGGAGGTTGAGTCGGGGACCGAGGCGGACGTCTGGGTGGAGGGGGTCGGGGGTCCGTCGACGCTCACGGCATCGTCCTCACTGGCCGCGGCCTGGGACACGATCGCTCGCATGGCCGCGGCGGCTGCGAAGGCCGCGCCGGTCTGGCTGACGGGGGAGCGCTCTTCGGCCGCGTTCTCCGCATCCACCTGGACACTCGCACCCGCACCGACACCCTCGTCCGTGCCGCGTGCCGCCGCGTCGGCAGCCGCGTCCGGCGCGACCCCGGTGTCGTCCGGCTCGACGCGCCAGCGGATGAACCGGGCGGGGTTGCCGCCGACGACGGCGCCGGCGGGCACGTCCTTGGTGACGACGGCGCTGGCGGCGAGCACCGCGTGGGACCCGACCCGGACGCCGTCGAGGATGACGACGTGCGAGCCGATCCACACGTCGTCGCCGATCTCGATGCCCTTGGAGGTGAGCGGCTGGCGGAAGACCGGCGTGCCGGATTCCATCGAGTGGTTGAAGCCGAGGATCGACGTGTGCGCGCCGATGCGCACGCCGTCGCCCATCGTCACGCGTCCGCGGATCACCGTGTACGGATTGATGCTGCAGTCGGCACCGGCGAGCAGGTGACCTGTGAGGTACGCGCCGGCTGCGACGTACGTGCGGTCACCCAGACGCAGCGAGTCGTTGTCGATCGATGCGAGCTCCGAGATGAAGCACTGCTCGCCGAGCGAGTGATCGGCGCGGCCGTCCACGAGCGTGTGCTGGATCGCGAGCTGCGCATCGCGTTCATCGACAGACGCTTCGCGCCAGAAGTCCCAGGGCGAGTACTCGTGGGCGGCGATCGCTGGCATAGGGAGGGGCTGACGGGAATCGAACCCGCGCTGTCTGCTTGGGAAGCAGAAGTTCTGCCATTGAACTACAGCCCCGAGGCCTTGAAAACACTGGGATCGAGGATCCCTTTCAAGTCCCGGTGTACACATCAGTGTACACATAGCGGTGGCGCGGCAACTTCCCGCACCACATGCCAGCATACCTAGTGGCTTGAAGGGATGCGCGGCGACCAGACCGTGATGTCTAAAGGGATGAATGATGTCTAAACGATCCTTTAGACATCGTTCCTTCTTTTGGACATCGTAAGCGCGGGTGCGGACGCGTGTCCTCGGCACTTCCGAGACAGCGGGGTGCTGATCCGAACGAGTGGTTGGACCGGAGCGCCGACGGCATCGACGATGCTTTTGAAGGTCAGTTGCGCATTGGGATCACCGCTGCCGGCCCGTGTAGGCGAGATGATCGCACGCGCCCGCGAGGAGTCCGCGCGTCGCGCCCAGGCGGCGAGTGAGCAGCATGCCCGCGAGCTGGCATCCCGGTTCGAGGCTGAGAAGCAACTGGCGCGTTGAGTTTTCGCTCGTGCATCAGTCGCAGTGGTGGGACAGTGCGACGCCCGAGCAGATCGGTGGGGCTTACACGAGCGCGCGTGCATGGGCAGGGGAGGACGTCGAGGCGGTGCGCGCCGAGCAGCGCATCCGTGACGAGCTGCGCGCACGGTACGGGATCGACGCGCTTGAAAGCGCTGTTCGCCAGCTACGCGAAACTCATCACCGCCGACGAGCTCGCCATGCCTGCAACGGCGCCGCGGCGGCGCAAGTCCGCCCCCGCCGCGATCTCATGAGTGTGCATCGACAGAGGTGGCCGCACCCAACCCTCCCCGTCGACGGCTTCGCTGTCGTTGACCCGGATGGCGAGAATCAAACCTGCGCGTGCGGGAACGACTCGGCGACGCAGGACTGGCGGCACGCTGACCAGCTCGGGCGTCTGACGTTCGAGGCTTCCGGATCAGATGATCCGGCAGAGCACCCGGTCTGCCCTGTCTGCGGCCGCGTCTACCTCAACGCCGGCCTGTTCGAGGCAGGCGAGACCGTCGCTGCCATCGCACGGTATGACGTGACAGATCCGGGCTTTCTAGGTGAGCTCGCCGAGTACGACCGCAACGCTTATGAAGGACCAACCTTTTCGGCAGATCAGTCCGACTAGCGCAGAGCTAGTCGTCGGTGTCCCACCAGTCCGCCAAGCGGCGACCCTTTGGGCATCCGCACCGGCACATCGGTGATCTCCCACCCATCGGGCAGCTGCGCCTCGAGAATCCCGCCTCTGATAGTGGATGTTGTGGTTCCACGGTTCGCGATGGCGAGCGCCGCGCGGGGCCTGGTGCATGCGGCGATCGTTGCGGGGGTCAGTCTCCCCAGGTGTCGGCAATCGAGTTGCGGCGTGCGTTCTGGTCGAACTTCTCGAGCACAATGCTCGCCGGAAACAACCTTTGCCAGTCCATATTTGCATGACACCCGTGAAGTCCGGTAGCGCGTATGGTGTGGGCATGGAGTTTGACCGGAGGTTCAATCCCAGCGAGTTTGATCCGCATGCGGCGGCGGATGAAAGGCTCCGCAATCTGCCCTATGGCCCGATGGCACTGGTTGCAGACTCAATGTGGACCCGTGCCCCGATTCCGGGCTTTGTGGAGGAACTGCTCGGCGGCAGACTTGTGTATTCCTCCGTGGCCTTCAGTTACGTTCCAGCTTCGTCCCTCGAGCGGACAGACGCAGACGGCCGAAGGGACCTGTTCGCGTACAAACCTGACGAGTCGATGCTCTGGGAAGCCGTACGCACGAGTTGGAAGCCGGTAACGCACGAACTGGACGTGCGTGAGGAACTCGTCGATCACGTAGCCCATATCCTCCGCAACCGGTTCATGGAGGCGCCAGGCGCCGCGACCACGAGGCAGGTGCAGGCCGCGTCCATCGAAGTCGATGCGAGGGAGTTTCCGGCGCTCGAGCTCCACGGCGACGGCCGGGTGTACGGGATCGGCGCAAAGATCGGCGATGTGGTGCTAACAGCTGTCATCCCTCGCGACGCTGTGGCACACGGAGATTTGCGGTTCGCCGGCCTCGCTGGTCCCCGGACATTGAGCCCCTGATCAAACGCACCCGTGGCGCGGGATGAGATAACTACCCCGCGCCACGAATCCGGATCTTCAGGAGAAGCGGACGTTCTCCTGCGGGTTGCCGCTCCAGCACATTCCGCCTGCGGTCGTCATCACGTAGGAACCGTTGTTCACTCGCGCGAAGCCGTTGCCGTAGTGACTTGCCGACACAGCCCGAGTGGGATACCAATATCCGTTTGTCGCTCCATGGTCAAGGTTGAAGTCTTGATCGATGCCACCCTCCGAATGGACATAGACACCCCACTTCCCGTACAGCACGTCGTACTTGATGTTGTAGCCAGTGGTCATCTCGGTGTTGTTCACCATCACATACGAGGAGCCGCAGTCACCCCAGACGGTCGCGAAGGTGGTCACCTGCCCGGGCTCTGCGGATCCGGGCGCAGTGTCGGTGGGGTCGGGCACGAAGCTCGACGGCGTGCCGATCGGCACGCTGTACTCTCGTCCGTTCGGGAGCGTCCGGATCTCATAGCCGTTGGCGGCGGCAATCTCCGGATCGAAACCGACCAGATTCATCGGCGCAGTCTGGATATCGGTCATATCTTGCGGGGTCGGGGCCTTCGGTTGTGCGTTGGCGGCGGCGGGCATCAATACCGCCGAGCACAGTGCGATTGCTGCCAGCCCAATGGCTGCCCGTGAACGTAGCTTCATGCGAGAGTCCTTTCGGAAGAGGCTTTCCCTGCCGCAGCGGCAGCGACGCCAGGTGTAGGGATGGTTCGACGCATCCCTAGTTGTGAGCCGATTGTGTCCCCTCGCTCTCGGAACCAGGAAGCAGTGATTCCTTACAGGTGAAAGCGAAGTTTGTCATTCACGCCAATTTGGTTGTGCGATCCGAACAGCGCCTCTGGGCCCGGTCCACGAGCCCAGCGCGCCCGGCGCCGGACGCACGGCATAGTCTTCCTGGCGAATCTGCCGCCCCGGCCGGTGCCGCTCCTAGACCATCTTCGCGATGAGAGCACCGCCAAGGCGATCTACGGTCTCTACAACCTCTAGCCGTCACTGCATACCTTCTGCGATCGATCGACACTCGGTCGAGTTGGCCCGAACGGCTGAGGCAGCTCGTTGAGAAATTTCCGACTACGCCCACATTCTCGATCGAAACCATGGGCATGCAACCCGGTTGGGATCTGCTCGATCTCTGGGACGCGTAGGCCAAAGTCGGGCCAGTCACGCCTCAGGCCTGACGGCGGCTGTCGACTAGTGAGAGATGCGGTGGTTCAGTTCGGTGTCCCAGATGGGGATCGTTTTGTGAGACACCAGGCGACCACTGATGCGAACCGTCACATCGCAGTGTCGGTCGTCTCGCATAGGCTGTTTGTTAGAAGTCTCATTTGAGGTACTCTATATGAGACGACATCGGAACGATCATAGGAGAGAGTGATGACTGAGGACCAGACAGAGGCTCCCTCAGCCACAACCGGGCTCAGCCCGCGGGCTGAACGAGCGATCGTCCGTACCTTCAACAGCCTCACCAACAGCTACGCGACCGTCCCGGAGTACATCGCGCATTACTTCCCCGGCTCAGACGTCTGGCGAGGCGATGCGTGCGGCTGCACTGATGACCGGTGCACCGGCTACCACCATGAGGGGCCCGCCTGTGGGTGCCTTGACGTGCAGCTGGACGAGTTCCACGACGACCTCGCTGTTGCGCACCGCATGCGCGACTGGCTCGCGCAGCAGCAGGATCAGGCGGTCGCGCTCAGCGCCCTTGGAGAGCTCCACGAGTGGAGCCGCGATATCGCCGGCGCACGCGGCCTCGATTTTCGACTGGACGCTACCCAGCGGGCCGCGCTCGACGGGCTGTTTGCGAGCGCGTCGTACCTGGAAGTGGACGACTACGCGCGCGCCGTGAACCGGCTCGGCGTCGACGTGCTGCAGCAGCGCAGCTGACGTGCGGGAGGCGCTCTGATGGACTTCGGCTATTCGCGAGTCTCGACGGTCGGGCAAGACCTCGAGCTGCAACGGGAGTTCCTGCTTAGTGAGGGCGTCCCCGACGACCGGATCTTCTTCGATCATGGGTTCACCGGGAAGAACCTGGAGCGGGCAGGCTTGCAGACCGTCCTCGCCGTGGTGCGCGAGGGCGACAAGCTGATCGTGCCGAAGATGGACCGGTTCGCTCGCAACGCGGAAGAGACGTTGCGTGTGCTGCGCGAGTTGACCGACCGTGGTGTCACCTTTCAGTTCAACCGGACCGTGTACGACCCGGGCGACCCGTTCAGCAAGCTCTTCCTGACCTTCCTGGCCGCCCTCGCGGAAGCCGAGGGTGGATGGATCAGCCTGCGCACCCAGGAAGCAATGGCTAAGCCGAGTGTGCGCGCGAAGCTGAAGGGCCGGCAGCCCAGCTTCACCCCGAAGCAAGACGCCGCGATCGCGCGCCACCTGGACGAAGGCGTGTTCTCGGCAGCCGAGATTGCCGTGATGTTCAAGACATCACGAGCTACGGTCTACCGTGCGGCAGCACGCCACCAGCAACGCATTGGACCCGCGGCGCCGACGCCCGGGCGACCAGTCCTCTAGGTAGGGGCGGCGCAACCGCTGACGTCTAATCCACTGATTTAGAGTCTGAAACCCCGCGGCCACGTGTACGCGGGTTTTGGAGATGCAAGCTCGCTCGATGATCTGGGGCGCGAGGCGTTCGAGAGACGTCACCACCTGGTGGTCGCCCGGACGCAGCCCCTCGTTGTTCGAAGTGAAGACTGCGGCCGTCGCACCAGGGCTCCCATCAGGGCGTCGTCACTCCGCGGCACGCTCGGCTCCTACGGCTTCGGTCTCTGAGCCAGCGCCAATGCGGCCGCCCTGCAGTTTCCGCCGAAAGCTTTGAGCCAAGGAATGAGACCCCAGATGGAGTTCGCATCCGTGGGGTGGCTTGTCGCCCGTGGAAATCCGAAGCTCCCGGGCGACAAGCCAGCCACTACGACCACGGTGGAATGTAGAAACCCCAGCGTCCAGAGGGTAGTTGTTGACAAGGAAGCACGCTCGTGTATCCCCACTGGAAATACTGATTGCGGACCGACTGGCAACTCGCCTGGGTCGTTCCACCATCGATTAGTCGGAATGACGTAGCAGCAGATGCCGGCGTCGATGCCAAGAAAGCTGACGCGAATATTGTCGCTCCGATCGCCACCGACATGATCCGTCTCTTCATAACAACCTCTCTGAATGCCGGTGAGTGGGGGCACGCGATCCTCGCGTGTCGCTCCCGGGCTTCAGACCAGTATTAGTCGATACGGAAGGCGCGGTTTCGGATTGTTACAACGGGTCTGGTGAAGAAAGAACGCCTCCGTCGCAGGCTTCGTCCAGTTGACCAATAGTCCAAATGAGTGAATTGATGCTCTCGTCGATGTGGGAGGGTGCGCCCTCGATGGAATCCTTCCCCTCCTCGACCAGGGACTCCACTGCGACTCGGACTTTCGCTAGCGCTTCCTGCTCGGGCGAATTGGCCTGGTCGAGGTCAATGTGAGACACCGCTTCGCTGAGTTCGGCGAGGTTCGTCGAGATCTGTTCGGGATCTGAGGCATCAAGTCCGTTCCGCAGGGCCGCGCTGATGGCCTTGACAGTATCCGCACCCGCCGTGCATACGGAGTCGGGCGCCGGCGCGGCTGAACATGCTGCGAGGAGAGCGCCGAAAGTCAGGATGGCTCCGGTTCCGAAGAGCCGTGAGGCATGCCCCGGATGGCGCGTAGCGTCGCGCATCATTTCTTGGGCAGCGCCGTGGTGCGCTGCCCTGCTCGCGTTCGTAGTGCCCACACAAGAACCCAGACGGCCACGACCAGGATCGCCACGCAGACCGCTGCAACCGTCGCGGGGCCTTCGGTGCCCAGGTACGGCAACGTCCAGTTTTCAAGCTCTGGTCGGTTCGCGAACTCTTCCATGTTCTTACGTGCGATGATCTCGACGGTGATCACGTACGACGCCCACGCTGCAACAGCCACGGTCGCTGCCGCGACCACCCAGATCCACCAGCGCTTCATAACATCATCCTCTCGACCAGCCATTCGCTCTGCCCTAGTATCCGTCAGGAGTTGCGGGGCCGCCGCGAAATGACGCGCATACTCGGCATCGACGCTGCGCGGAGCCTGGCAGTGATCGGCATGATCACGCTCCACACACTCCCGCAGTCCACTATCGCGACCTTGCCCATCCTCGATGCGACGATCAGCGATCAGCGTCCGCAGCTTCTATTTGCGCTACTCGATGGCATATCGCTGGGGATCCTCTCCATGAGTAGCGAATCTGCCGCAAGTCGATCGGCCGCCCGCCGTTCCATAAGCATCCGCGCCGTACTACTCATCGCCCTCGGTCTGATCCTGACACTGTGGGGGACCGGGGTGATCGTCATCCTCGACTACTACGGCTTCTTCTTCTTGCTGACCCTCCCGATGCTGTTCGTTTCGAGAGGCGTCCTGCTTGGCACCAGCGTGGGCCTTGCAATCCTCGGGCCGTTCCTTGTGACTGCGTTCATCGGCTTGATAGACGGAGTCACCATACCCACGGTCCTCCAGCTGATCGCCACCTGGTCGTTCGTCGGCCAATACCCGGCGGCGATCTGGATGGCCTACATCCTCTTCGGACTTTGGATGCAACGCAGCGGGCTGCTGACGCCACGAAAAACCCTCCCCCTTGCCCTCGCGGCCTTCGTCATCGCCATCGGAACAGCGGTGGCTGCCCCGATGGTCGTCACATACACACCAGAGTTGTCAATCGCTATCACCGGGATCAGCGCGGGCGCCATGGGAGCAGCCCTAATATGGGTGCTCATTGCCGCTCTGAAACAAGTCACCGGGGCGAGCCGAAGGGTTGCAGTGCTTGCGATAAGTATTGGTAGCATGCCGCTTTCGGTGTACGTGCTGCACGTGCTGCTTATATCACTGATCGTGGAAGCTTCAGGAATCGCTGGCCTTCAAGGTTGGACATCTTTCGTCTTCGTCCTTCTTGCATGTGTACTATTCGCCGTCGTGTGGAGGTGGTTTTTCGTGCGAGGACCGATTGAACAGTTTGCTCGGTGGATGACGTCACAAACCGAGAAGCTTCCTGTTACCTTCTCCAGATGAGATCATCACTCCTCCGAAAAACGCCCGCTGTCCTCGCTTCGGCAACGCTTGGCCTGGCACTATTGCTCGGGCCGGTCGCCCCGGCAACCGCAGCAGTGACAATTGCTCCGGCGACGTTTAACCCCGACGCGTGCGTCGTCAAGCTTGGTTGGAACAACACCTTCAAGTACATCAACGGCGTGAAATACCAGCGGTATGGCGCGTTCAATGGGGTCAATCAGTGTCCGCGCGAAGAGTGGCGGATCCCTGGTAGCGGTGGCGGAGGAATGTAGCAGACCGCGACTGCTGCGATAGCGAAGGCACCCTGGTGATCCGTGGGTCACCAGGGTGCCTTCGTTGTTGAGCGCGTCGATGAGATCGACAAGCAGCTTGCTGAGCTACCGGCGGTCGAGCAATGAGCGGTCACGGGCCACGGGAACCTCCCGCCGCACTCCGCCCGATCAGCGGCGATGGTGCGATCAGCGGTTGCGGCCACGGAAACGCCGGTTGAGCGCCGTGGGCGATTGCAGCTCTAGCTGGATCATCAGTTCCGTACCCCCGTCGAGGGTGGACGCGAAGTCACGCTGGATCACCGTCCCGGAGCCGAGTTGCCCAGGCAGGGTGACGGTGTCTCCCGTGGCGGGAACGTGCTCTGTCTCGGTTCGGTGAAGTTCACCCACGAGGAGCGCCCAGAAAACGACTGTGACCCCAGGCATGGCGCCACTGTACGCGCGTCCTGACGCGACACGACGGGCGTCTTCATCTGGTTTATAAGCGCGAGCCGTTGCCGTTGCCGGTGCCCTTGCCCCAGTCTCCGGCCGAGCCGCCGGCATGCCTGTGCGCGCTCACAAACGCGTTATGGACGGCTGGGCATGCATCGCGGAGCATCGTCGACCAGCCGAGCACATCGCCACGCCGCTTTTGGTACCGCAACTCGGCGCCGTTCACTACTCGCCGCAGCTCGATGCGGCCGTTACTCCAGGCCCATCGGATCGACCATCCGCCAGACGCCGGTCGTGCCCTCCATGGCGGCCATGATCGGCTGCCAGTCGACCATGCCGGTTCCTTCCTCCGGGCGGTATGGGAGTGTCAGTCAACCGAAATCGGACATAATCGCGACTATCGGGCCCGACGCCTGTGGTGCTTAGTCGGCCGGGGGAGTGGCAGCCGCTCGGAGTGGCAGCCGCTCGGAGTGGCGGCGCGAGGTGTGCTGCACCAGCCGTGCGATGCACGCTTGGGTAGGGTGCCGGGATGGGCCTAGAAGAGGACATCCGCCGGGATTTGAAGCGCCAAGGGCACTCGGAGCTGCGGACGACGGATGAGGCTTTCGCGGGTGAATGGCGTGCCGCAGCGAGGGCTGCGGCTCGAGCTCTTGGGCGTCCGGTCGAGACTATGCGAGCGGGCGTGGTCGTTATCGCGCAGCTAAAGGACTGGCCGGCGAACGAGCTTGAGAAGCAGCTTGAGTCCGAACAAATGAACAACGCAATGCGAGCAACAGCAAAGCGGTTCGGCTGGCTCGACGTCGGACTGTAGGGGGCAGCTGCGGTGATGAGCCGACGTCCCACGCCACCAGAACTGCGCGACTGGATCGAGATCGTCGTCGACGACAACGGCGAAGACCTGCTGCACTACTTGCAGCGCCGCACCCTCAACCCCGAAGACGCCGCCGATCTTCTAGGCAAGATCTTGCTCACGCTGTGGGAGCACGCCGCCAAGGTACCTGCGGTCGGGGAGGATGCGCGGATGTGGTGCTTCGGCGTCGCCCGCAATGTGCTGCGCAACTACCGTCGACGTGGCGTCGCTCAGCTCGCTCTCGCAGACACGCTGAGAGCTGAGCTGCTCGAGCGCACTCCGGTCGACACGCCAGACGTCATCATCGAGACGAAGCTGAGGGCCCAGGAGGTACGCGACGCTCTATATGCGCTCGACGGGCGTTCTCGTGAACTGCTGATTCTGGTCCAGTGGGATGGGTTCAGCATCGCGCAGGCAGCCCGCGTCATGGGTCTCAACCCATCGAGCGCTCGCACCCGCTATTCCCGCGCGAAACAGCGGCTCACGGCTAAGCTCGCGCACCTTGGACCACCGGAAACGGGAGCTACCCATGTCCCACAGCCCACCAGGGGAGTGTGAGCTGTTCTCGCTAGCTGCGAGATCCGCACCTAGCGGAAGTTCGAGTGCTGTCCCGGCGGATTCTCGACCGGCGAGTTTGGGTACGCTGTGGCCATGACAAGCGGATCGGTGAGGATCAGCGTTGGGCTCACCGGCAGTCTTCTTGCGCCGGCGTCCCTGCTAGTGGCAGCTGCAGCGACGGTCGCATTCGCGTTTACCCCCATCGCGATCGCGGGGCCGAGCTATCTCTTCGGGTATGCGTTCGCTATCGGAGCGGCCGTGGCACTCATGGGACTCGCGATGTCCGTTTCCTCGATTGTCGACGGGAGGAACGCTTCGAAGGGCGCACGGCGACGTGGCGCCGCCATTGGGCTTGGGGTCGTCGGGGCCGTGCTCTGCAGCGGTTCGATCGTCACGCTCGTTGCGCTGTGGCTCTGGCTGCCCAGCGTTGGCGCGTACACCCCCTTTGGGTCGACTACGGGCTAGTCAAAACGCGGGGAGTGCTTCGTCGGCAGAGACTGACCGGCGATGGAGCGCAACCGCTTGATCCTCACTCGATGGGTCCCGATCCCGAAGTCGCGAGGTCACCACCTCGAGCTATCCGCCAGTGAAGCCCCAGGTCTCGATCGTGAAACCAGCCTCCTCGCAGGAATCGAAGACCGCAGAATATGCGGTGTCCCACTTGTCGGTTCCGATCGGCGTCGCGCCCATGCCCCCTGGTGCAATTGGTGGGAACTCGGTCTGCAGATTGGTGACGGCCTCACTCACCGAACCGGCGCCTGAAGTTGGCACTCGGTCGAGCACGCGCGTCGCCATTCGATACCAGTTCTGCTGCTCTTCAGTCGTCATCCTGCCCTGGAACACCGCCATGTCGGTGTTGAACGTGATCGCCGCGATGTCGCCGATTCCCGCGCAAGTTTCCTTGTCGGTGACAGCGACGCGCTCGGGTTCCGTCGGGGTCGGCGCGCTCCCGATGGCGGGGTCGTCGGCCGCGCCGCAACCAGTGAGCGTCAGCGCACTTGCAAGGACAATGGCTCCGACCACAGCGCGCGAGTCCCGAAGCGCCGACGCGCGCGACAAATCAGCCAGGAAGCGCTTCCGTCGGGAGTGTGTCACTGTCATCTCGCTGTGTCCGTTCGACGAGTTTGCGGAATCGACGCGCTGGGCGTCGGAACTCTCTGTGAGACTACCGACCTCGAGCCCGGCGAGACCAACGCAGCGCGGTGGTGGCGGGCAGGATTCGCCACTAACGGAACCTCCGAGCGACCCAGCTTTTGTTTCAGAACTCTCGCCCGCTTCTCAGGCGTGACCACTGGAGAGTCGACACACTGTAAGCGTGACCGATTTCGAGGAACTTCTCGTCGCCGAGGCGACGCCAGCGCCTCGAATCACCAGGCAGAAAGTGCTGCTCTGCTCCGCCTGTATCGCTCTTCTCGTTTGCGTCCCCCTGGCGATGTTCAGTGCGGTCGCGGCCGAGTCGTCGACGACTCTGCTGTTGATCGGAAATGTCACCGGTTTCCAGATCGCGCTCGTTTCTGGCATGGTCGCGGTCGTTGCCTTCGGGGTCCTGCTGTGGAACGCATCGTCCAGCAACTGGTGGTTGATCGTCGCGATCCCCAGCACCGTGGGAGCGGGCCTGCTGCTGATCCTCGCCCTTCTCGTGCTCCCCGCCACTGCAACCAAGGTGATTCCTATCCAGGTCGCCGGTTGCTCGACGGGGTACGTTGCGATCGAGCGGTTTGCGGGCGTCGGCAACTTCGTGGGCGTCCGTGACGGCATCCATACGATCAAGGTGCACGAGTATTGGGCTGACGACTATGGCATGCCGTTCTCCAGCGGCACAGCCTCGGTCCGCGCCGCCGGCGATGAACTCGACATCGCATACCCTGGCGGTCCCGGGTTCACCGTGCCGATCCTGGCAGCATCAACCTGCAATCCCGGTGCGGCCGCGAACGAAGGAGTGATACTGCGCCCCGTCAACATGAGTTGACATAAGGTTCATTATCAGCGGGTCAGAATAAGTCGTCTGACCAGGCATATCAGTGGGTCGACGGGTCTCGAAGGCATCGATGCACCGTCTGGCCCATTGAGGTCAGTCCGCAAGCCTCTGTTGCCGCATGAAATCTGCGATCGCGAGCGCAGAGCGGTGCTCGAGGATAAGAAGAGTGTTGTTGTCGTAGGCGCGGTCAAAATGCGTATCCTCAACCTCAATACTCATCTGTGCTCCGCAGTCAGTCCGCTCGATGGCTTGTCGAAGAACAATCGCGGCGGCCTCCTCCCGACTCGTCGCCATCACGGAGTAGACCTCTTCCACCACAGCAGCTGGCCGTGCACACAGCAGTCGTGCCCCGAACAGAGTGACACCGAGGCTGGGTTGTAAGCCGGCCGCAACATCCTGGGTAGCCACCGAAAACGGTCCTGGATATGCAGGCGGCGCCTCCAGGTTGTCGAGCGACACGACAAGGCGTGAGTCAACCGCTAGGGCCAGATACTCCAGCGCCTCGCTCTCGTCCGTCATGCGGATATGACGGGCGCTGACTCTTGCGGGACCCACCTGAGGAGGCGCGTCAAACGGGCAGTCATCCACCAGGAGGGCGGAAGGGAGCCCCGCTACGAGGTACGCGTCTGTAGCGCTGCGGCCGACGAGATTTGCGATGAACAACTGTTTGTAGCCCGTGCGGCCGCGGTTCGACACAGGCAGGACCAGACGCAGCGTCCGCCCGCCGGCGAACGTTCGGGCATCGAATCCCTGGGCTGCAACGACGCGTTCTGTCTTCCTTAGGGCCGAACCAGTAAGGCCTGTCATCGACAGCTCAGTCGTTGGCCGGGAGGGCAGGAACCGTACTTGACTCTGTAGGCACGGATGTGAAGATATTCGATTCGTCGCGCATTGTTGAAGCCCTTAACATTTTGAGCGACCCAGCTATATGTACAACTCTGGCTAAAGTACGCCGCACATGCGCGAAGCTGCGAGGTGGGCCTACTAGCTAGAGGCTTGGCGCTGGTGATGCCATACTTCCAGACTTCGCCTCCGACCACAGTGGAAATTCGGTACACGCTATAGCTCTGAGATTCTCGGTAACGGCTGCCGCTTGGTCGCGGAACGGCGACAGGTTCAACCCGAACTGCGCTGCGCACAATGTTCTGCACTGCGTAAACGGCCGCCGCTACGACGATCACAGCACCGGCCGCGGCCGCGACGCCCAGCCAGAATGTCGGGCTCAACAGCACTGCAGCGATGCCCGCCAAGACAACTTGAGCTGCCTGTCCGTCGAGGTCAGCGGCGCCGATGGGGTCGGTGGGCCAGACGTAGTCGTTGTCGACGCCTCCTTCGACCGGGTCGACTTGGAGGAATCGGCCGAGTGCAGGAACGTAAAGGCGCGCACCCATCTCGACCACCGCGGTGGGACCAACGGATTCGGCTGCCTTGAGTGCGCTTTGGTGCCAGCCGGTGTTGGTGTTTAGCTGGCCGCTGTCGTCGGCGGTGGTGGTGCCGATGGCGAGTGTGGCGGGGTCGAGTGGTTGACCGAACGGGTCCCACAGTTGTGTCGCACTGTTGGTGGTGCCCGTGCGAGTGAGGACGGTGTGTCCGAGCAGGTTGGGGATTGACAAGGTGAGGGTGGTGGTGCCCACCTTGGTCCATGACACGCCGCCCGGCAGGACCATGGTGCGGGTCATGGATGTGCCGACGACCTGCGCCCATGGCGTGTCCCCGGCACCGGCGTACATGTACTTGGTGGTGACAGCGGGGGCGGTTCCGGCGGGGTCGACGGTGCGGGAGCTAATCCGGCCCGTGACGTCACGGACGATGGCCACCGTGGAGCCGTCAGCGTAAGTGGTGCTGATGTGCCGGTTCGCGGCGTCGTAGCCGAAGGTCATGTCGGCCAGGCGCGTGACGTTCCCGCGCGCATCGTACGCAATATCTGCGGGGGCGACTCCGTCACTGACCGTGTTTGCACCGGCTGTGGGGTTGCTGACGTTGGTGCTCGTGAGCCGGTCGGCCCAGTCGTAGCAGTACTGCGTTGTCGTCGTCGCGTTCGGCATCGGCGCACCGGCCGGAGTGTAGACGTCGGTCATTCCGGTGCGGTTTCCGGAAGCTCCCGCGGCGGTGTTGACTCCACATCCCCCGCTGCTGGCGAAGGCATACGTGAGGTCATGTCCCGGTATTTTGGCGTTGACCAGCCGTCCTGCGGTGTCGTAACCGTAGGTTGCGGTGTGGGTGGTGGCGCCTCGTGTGAGGCTGTGTTGCACGATGCGGCCGGACTGTGATCTGGCCGCGTTGTCCATCACGGTTTCGGTGCCGACGGTCCATTGCTGTCCGATGGTGCGCAGCGCTTGGTCGCGGGTGATGGAGGCGAGGGTGGCTCCGCCGTTGTAGGTGACCGATTGCAGCAGTTGTTGCGCGTTGTAGGTGACCGCTGCCAGCACCACGGTGTTGAGCTTGTAGCTGAGCAGCTTGCCGTCCAGGTCGTACGTGAAGTATGCGGTGGACGGACTCTGCCCGGCGACCGCGGTCGCCGTGCTCGCGACGCGGCCAGTGGTCGGCTCGTATGTGGTGGTGCTGACTGTCCCCCATGCGTCCGTGCTGGATACGACTCTGCCGAGCAGGTCGGTGACAGTGGTAACGGTGCTGCCGTCACCCGCAGCGGGCTCTGTCCCGGAGAAGGTCTCCACCTTCAAGCCAGCGGCGATGGGTGTGTACCTGGTCGTTGCGGTCTGGAGGGCCGTCCCGGTGGGGCCCGCGATGGATTGGCTTGTGGTACGGCCCCGAATGTCGTAACCGGTGCATGACCACCCGGCATCGCCGGAGACCTTTGTGCCGGCGAGGCGCCCCCACAAGTCGTAGACGTATTCGGTGACGACCGCTCCGCCGGATGCGGGTGTGGGGCCGGTACTGGATTTCAGCGCCCCGAACTGCTTGGTGCTGGCGGGCACACAGTTCTGCCCGACAGGCGGGGTCTCTAGGTCGGTGTAGTAGGCGCTGGTCGTGACGGCCGTGGTGCCAGCGGGCATGGTGCGGGACTTGCGGCGCAGCCATGAGCCACTGTCGCCGGGCTGCTCGTAACTAATTCTGGTCTTCAGAGCGAGCCCGGTCGGGTCAACGGTGGATTCGGTGGCCTGGCCAAGCCACGGGTGCTGGTAAGTGAACGCGGCGGCCACGGACGGCGCGACTGCCCCCGCGGTGGTGGTGCTGTCGTCCGTGGTGGTAGTGCTGGTAAGCCCATAGTCGGGACGCAGCGCGGTGCCAGGGATCACGGTGTACGCGGCGTCAGTGGACTTCTTCCACTCCAGTTTCAGGGTGGCGCCGCCTGCCTGTTCGAAGTACTCGACGCGGACCCGGCGGGTTAGGTCGCCCGGGTCATTGACAACGATCGCGGGGCTTTGCGTGGCGGTGGGTGACTGTGGGACCCACCTGTCTATCTGGTTCACGTCATCCAGCCAGACGCGCACGCCATCGTCGCTGGTGGCCTGCAGAGTGTAAGTGCCGGTGCTGGGGAAGGTGAGCAGACCGGTCAACCGAAGCGACCAATTGTCTGCGGGGATCGGAGCACCCGGGCTTTCAGCCCAGAAGTCGTCGACGCGGCCATCAGGGTTGGCGGTTCCCAGCGCAAACTTCGCGGGCTTCCCGGACAGCGTCTGGTTACCGTAGTAGCTGGCTTGCAGGCCGACCAGGTTCGCGTCGTAGGTGGTGGCGGTGTGGGAGGGCATGATTCCGCACCCAGGTGCTTCGACCGGGTTCGCGACGGGGGTCCCCGCGGCGGTGAAGCAGGCCGCAGGGGCTGGCCCGTAGGAGTGGGTTGGGCGGTCGGTCTCCGCGTCGTAGACGCTGGTGGTGACGATGCCTGCCGAGGTGGTGGTGCGTAGCGGCAGGTCCTTCGTGGGATGCCAGGTCTGCTCGCTCCACACTCCCAGGGCGCTCGTAGTCCGCAATTGCCGCCACGTGCCGTCATAGGAGACTGTGGAAGTTGCCCCGGTCACAGCCGGGTTGGTGACCGTCGTGGACCCAGGCTGACCACCCTGTGCCGGGGTGTACGCGTACTCCTTCGTCAGACGGGCGCCGTTCTCCGATCCATCGGCGGCAGGAAGGGTGACCTCCTTGACCCTCCCGTTCTCGTATGTGAGGTCGATGGTGGGCGGAGCATATCCGGTGGGTTCGGGGAGGCTCAGCAGATAGTCGATTGTGGTGGAGTCGCGCAAGCTGGTGAGCTCGGTGCCTGTCCACCCGAACCAGGTCCGCTCCCCGCCCGGGTCCTCGATGATCCAGAGCTGCCCACCCGAGTAGTACAGCGTGGTCATCTTGTTGATGTCGGTGCCGGAGTCGGGGTACCTGATCTGGCACAGCATGCCCA
This sequence comes from Microbacterium sp. ZW CA_36, assembly GCF_044987475.1. Classification (NCBI taxonomy): domain Bacteria; kingdom Bacillati; phylum Actinomycetota; class Actinomycetes; order Micrococcales; family Microbacteriaceae; genus Microbacterium; species Microbacterium sp. ZW CA_36. The sequence goes on along the minus strand of NZ_JBJDRL010000028.1, from coordinate 8,714 downwards.
CGGGCGCCGGCTCGTAGACTGTGGGCAGAGCGGGGCAGGCGTTCAACTCCGCGTTCTGGTACACCAGCGTGACTTTGCGATCGTAGGTGGAGCCGTTCTTGGAGACCGGGTCGACGATCTCGGTGACCACACCATTGTTGTAGATCAGCTGCGGTGCGGCCGGTTTAAGCCCGTCCGCGACCGGCGTGGCGGACTCGAGCCTGCCGTTGCGGTCGAACTGGTAGACGGTCCCATCCTCTTCGGTGAGCACCACGCGACCGTCCCCATCCAAGGAGACGATGCCGTACTCCCCCGCCGGCGCGGTGTACCCGCCGGTGGACGTGCGGGTGTAAGTGTGCGTGCGGCCGGTGATGTCAGTGAGCACCACGGCGGACTGCTCCCGGGTTGCCAACGCCCAGTTCGACGCGGCGCCGGCGATCGGCACGGACGCTGCCCAGCCATCGGGAAGCACCGTGGGGGTGGTATACAACCACTCTTTGGGGACGATCTTGGCCGGCTCGGCATCGTTGACGTCGTCGACCAGCAACTCCACCATCGCGTCGCCCGCGTTCTCGTAGTACTCGAGCTGAATCGGAACCGTCGCGCCGGTCAGGGTCGTGTTCCCACTCCAGGATTCGGTGTGGACGTTCTGCCACTTGTCGATCAGCTTGCTGCCATTCACCGACAGCACCACGCCGTCATCGTGCCGGAGCCCGAACCGCCACCCGGTGGACTGGTGAGGCACCTTAATGAAGCCAACCCATTTGGCCATGAAGTAGTCGCTGGGGACGCCTGTCCCAGGCGACCCGCTCCCCCAGTTGAATCCGACGGTCTCGTCGGTACGCACCTGAAGAGGCTGCTTGCCGGCGAAGGCGTACCCGGCTGGCGCGGTCGGCGGGTTACCGAGGCTGTCCAGCCCGTTGTAGTACCAGCCCACCAGGCCCCGGTTGGTGTTTGCCGGCTGCTGGGAGTTGTAGCTGAAAGACATCCCCATCGGGCCACCCAACGTGCTCACCGTCGGTGACGAGAACGACAGGTTCGCGTTGCCGTTAGCAAGGTTCACCGTCACCGGTCCGGCGGTATCGAACGGGGAAGGGCCCGTCGCACCGAGCCGCAGGTCGACCTTGATCTTCTTCGACCAAGCCGGGTTGGCGTTCTTGTTCACCCCGTCGCTGGGTTGCACCACCCACGCGTACACTCCCCCGTCACGCAACACATTGGACGGGACCGCCCAGCGCACCTTCCCATCAGCACCGGCCGTGAGAGGGGCGGATGTGTAGACAGCACCGGACTTCCCGTCCATGCCGGTCGCGATCTTGAACTCGTACGTGATAGTCGCGCCCGCCGGGTTGTTGTCCGGATCGGTGACCGCGTCAACCTGCAACGTCGGCGTCAGCGTGGTGACAACCTCAGGCTGGTCGATGTTTCCTGGTGTCGCCGTCGCCACCGGCGGGGTTGGCGGGGCGAGGGTGGTGGTGAATGACCACACTCCGCTGAGCCGTTCGGTGGACTGTCCGAGCCAGCCGTGGTGGGCGTCTTGGATCCGGACCCGCCAGTAGTACTTCGTTCCCTGCTGCAGGATGCCTTCTGGCACGGTCGCGTTGGTCGCGGTGGTCCAACCGCCGGTCCACACCGGTGCGGACATGTTCGCGTTCGCGGATACCTCGATCAGGTAGTTCTTGATGTCGTAGTCGGGTGCGGACTCTGTGCCGTTCCATCGCAGCGTGGGGGTCGTTGAGGCGTTAGTGGTGCCGTTTACAGGTGTGCCGGTGCCGTTCTCGAGCCACACAGACGGCCAGCCCCAGTAGTCCACGTACAATTCGCTGTTGATCCGCTTGTGCGTGTAGGCGCTTCCCTCGGAGCCGCGGGTGATGAGCATCACACCGGTGTCGCCGGCGGCGAACTGTGTTGCGAGCAGCTGCGCCAGTGCGGTGTTGTTATTGCCCGCAGTCCACGCGTCGCCCGCGCCCAGATTGAAGCTGCCGATGTCTTGGCCCACACAGTTGTATTGGGTGTTGCAGGCTGCCCAGTTCACCCAGAGCGGGAGCGTGTCCGGGTTGCCTTCGCCGGCGTAGATGTATCGCAGCGACGCATTGCCAATGAACTGGCCGGGCGCTGCATCGTACGGGTAGCCGGTGATTGCGCGCCAGTACACGTTCGTGCCTGACTGACGGGTGTTGCCGGTGTGCCCTTGCCCGTTGTACACAACCCCGTCGGACTTGTAGGACTTAAGCCAATTCGCCCCGGTCGCCAAGGTTGGGTCGACGTAGACGGGAAAGACGCGCTCAGACGCTTCCAACCACTGCGAATCGATCGTCAGCGTGTACCGCCAATTCCCATCAGCGCCCTGCGTCAGCGCCGCGTTCGGGTTGATGGTGACGTCGGACGATTCCCCTTCAACGCCGGACGAATCCCACGCGATTGGCGTGGGGATCGCGACGATCGTCGCACCGGTGGCGTCGTTCAGCAGCACCGCGCCAGTCTCATCCAGCACCGGCGTCAATGTTCCCGGGTTGAGTTCCCAGGTCCACTCGGCAGCGCCTTCGGGAAGATCGCGGAGGATCAGCGTTTCCTTCACCTGGGTGGCTTCGATCTCATATTCGAGGTCGGTGTTCGGCTGCACGTTCGCGTACCGGACGCCATCCCGGTCGCCGGTGAGCTCTTTGCCGGCAGACCCGGCCAGACCGATCGGGGTAAGAGTGACCTCATGACCGGCGTCGGTGACCGCCACGGCCTCGTCGGCGTTCGCCTTCTCCGCGAACTGCGGTTCCAAAGGGTGATCCTGCACCTCGAAACCATCCGCCGTCGCGGTCACCTCCGTGGAGATGGGCACCCACCGGTTCTCGTCATTGAGGTAGTTCTCCGGCTCCGGCGAGACCCTACGCACTACCGACCCGTCATCGCGGCGGAAAATCGTCCACTGCTCGCCGCGGCGAACCGCCGTGAGATCATCCGTGTCCAGTTCGCTCTCGGTCGCTGCCTTGACCGGCATCCCCGTCGGATCCGCCGGCGGAAGCTCCACTGAAGCAGCATCCGGCACCACCACCAGCTTCGCGGCATCCCCCCCATCGGGCGGCGTTGCGTCTTCGCTCGCTTCAACCGGGAGCCCCAGCGCCTCCACCTGGGCGCCAGTCAACTCTCCGTTATCAGGCACCGGCAACGCCACCGGAGGGCGCAACGCCTCCACGCTCCCCCGTTCCGAGAGAACATCCGCGAGCGCAGGCGACACCGGTGTGACCACCAGCACCACCGCCACCAGAACCGCCAGGACAGCAGACCGGCTAAGTCGAGACATCGACGCCCTTCCCCAAACCAAGACGACGGTCGCCCCCACGGGTCCGTTGTCACTAGCCACGACCCTAAAGGGATAGCGGTCTCCCCAGAATCACAACTGTGTAACGCGTCGCCATACGCGCGCGCTTGACAGGTTCATTGTCGGAATAGGGCTATTCCTGACACCTCTACACACAGTTGGCAGAACAACTATCAACGTAGCCATCCTGTCCGCGCAGCGACGACCCGGAGTGTGGCGGCGGCCGGGGCACAGTTGTGGCGATGCGCCGCGAGCCATTACCATGGTGTACATAATCACGATCTTGGGCGAAACTTTGACCGACCAGATTCGTACAAAAAGTCTACACTTTCGGTATGGGAGAGGTGCGGCGCTACGACCTCATCGGCCCGAATCTTGAGCACGCGGCGAACATCGACGCGCGGCGACCGAAGCCGGTCGGGCTGACCGTCGACCAGGTGGAGAGCACCGGCCGGCGGCAGGAAGCACGCGAGCCCGTTCCGGTGACCGCATGGGTGCCGCACCGCGTCGTGTACGACGAGGCGCAGCTGATTGACGCTGAGGCGATCGCGTGGACGGAGGGCGCGGTCCTGATCCGATGGACGCCGCCGCACACCACGAGCCCGAGCCACCTCTGGGTCTACGCGGCCGCGGTTCGTCGCCGTTGATTTGAGTTAGCGGACGTCGGGGAACATGCCGGCGGGCGGTGCCGTGTACGGCAGCGGCTGGCCCTTCTCGTTGGTGTTGGGTCGGTCGGGGCCGCCTTCGCCGGCGGCGGCGAATGGGCCGTCGGCAGAGAGCAGGATGCTCATGTGGTGATCGGCGTGGTCGCGCCACCACACGCTCATGCCGGTCGCCGGATTTAGGCGCAGCTCTTCCCATGACCGCCAGAGCGCTTCGAGGCGGATCACCGCCTCGTCGTACTTCCACCAGTCCGCTGCCCACATGGTGCGCTGCCCGTCGACACGGCGACGGTAGGCGTTCACCAGGTACTCCCGCACGAACTCGTCGACGGAACCGTAGTACAGCGTGGGCTCATCGACGGGCTCCGGGTCGGCGTCGAGGGCCGCGAGCTCGTCGCTCACGGCGCGTGCGGCCGCGGTCGCGGCCTGCGCATGCAGCTCCTCGAGCACGGTCGGGTCTAGCGCCTCGTCGACGGCGCCCTGCATGGCGTCCCTCACCGCGGCGGTAACGGCCTTCTGCACCACCTGATGCAGCGCCGGACCGGCGACGGATCGCGCGAACTCCTGGATATCCACGCCGAGCAGCCGGCCGGGCTCCCCAGTCGCGGTGGACTCGTCGACGTCGAACGGCTCAGCCTCGATCCCGTTGCCCTCGTCGCCCCAGTCGCTCATGACGCGGCCTCCCGTTCGCTCTCGACGCGCTCCACAGCGCGCACCGACTCCTCAGCCTCCGTGATGGTCCGGCCCGCCTGCGGATCGTGCGCTGCGATCGAGGCCTTCACCTGGTCAGCGTGCTCCCCGGTCATCCACGGCAGCGTCCGGACCAGCGTCGGCCGGTTCCCGGACGACAACACCACGGCTCGTCCCTTGGGGAGGGCCGCGAGGTCTGCGACGTCGAGGATGCGTTCACGGTGGGGCTGCTGGCTGACGGTGCGGTGACCGCGCCCGGTCGAGACGGAGGACGCTTGCCGGTCGTAGTCGCCGATGAGCTTTGACAGACTGTCGAGGAACCCATCCTCTGAGACGCCGCCGCCGTAGACCTTCACATTGGACGCCGACCACAGCTTGCGCATGCCGGACTCGCCCCACACGTCGACGCCCTGCGACCAGGACTGCAGGATCGTCATGAGGATGATCCCGCGCGAGCCGTAGTGGCTGTACAGGTTCGGCAGCTCTCGCCAGCGGCACACGTTCGCGGCCTCGTCGAGCACGCCGACGAGCGGCACCGTCAGGCGGCCACCCGCCGAGCCGGCGGCTAGCTCCTCGGCGGCTTCCACAACCGCCACTGTGAGGGCGGTGACCAGAGGGCCGGCGGTCCCGCGCCCCTCCTTTGAGAGTGAGTACAGCGTGCCGCCCTCGCGTACGAACGCGGCAGGGTCGAAGTGCGGGCGCCGGTCCGCTCCCCTGCGGATTCACCCACGCCGCGACCTGCCGGTTGGTGAGGCACGACGCCATCTGCTGGGCGGTGCCATAGATGCCGCCGCGCTGCTTCTCAGGCGCGGTGACGACGCCGCGCACCTGGTCGGCGGTGAGGTTGAAGCCGTGCCGGCGTCGCGGGGCGAGATCACGTCGTCGGGAGGTGCTCCGGATGGGTCGGCAACCGCTCAACGAATCGCTCAAGCTCGGAGATGAGGTAGAGCGGCTTCGTCCCCGTGAAGTGTGGAGTCACATCCCCCAGCCGCACATGGTGACGGAGGCGCGACGGACTCAGGCCGACGATCGCGGCCGCTGTCACATGATCGACAGACACGAGAGTGCTGGGTAGTGGTTCAGCCATTGGCGGGACGGCCGACGTTAGACGTCATGCCGACCAGCCAACCGGCGGCGCGCGCCTTCTGGATCCAGTCCGAGGCGGTGCGTTCCGGCACCTCGAGTTCGAGTGCGATGAGCTTCACGGGCGGGAGGTCCGCGAGCGCTGCGGTGCCGTAGAGGATCTCGATCACTTCCCACCGCTCGTCCTTCATGCCGCGCTTGACGACGGCCTGCGCCATCCATGGTGGGATGATCCGGCCCTCGGTGGTGGTCAGGTCTGCGACCGTTGTCCACTTGGCGTCGGGGTTGTCATCCAGTTGCAGTGAGATGCAGTGGGGGATCGCGACTTGCAGGATCGCTTGCGGCGCCGCGTGCTTGAGGCGGTCCTCGTTGAAGTCCTCGGCGATTGCCCGGTTGAGGATCGTCGTGATGACGTATCTACCGCGGTCGGGGCTGTAGTGCGCCTCGATGGTGGTCTCGACGCCTGTCGTCTCGTCTGCCGCGGTGGCGACGAAACCGGGCGCGATGCGCAGGGCGGTCCCGACTGACTGCGTGGCGTCCTGGGACGTCATCGTCTTGCCGTCGAGTGTCTTCACGTCGACCTTCACCCCCTTAGTTTGCCTTACCGCTCCTGCGTTCCGCAGATTGCTCTTGACTGACTATACGACTTAGGCGTGTACTAATGTCAATGAAATTCTCAGATCCGCAACTTCGGCAGTTCGGAGGACTGACATGAGGGTCATCGTGATCGCGAATCAGAAGGGCGGTGTCGGCAAGACCACCGTCACGATGCAGCTGGGTGCGGCGTTGTCGCGCCGGCACCGGGTGCTGGTGGTGGATGTGGATCGGCAGCAGTCGACGGTGTGGTGGGCGGAGAACGTGCGGGATCGGCTGCCGTTCGACTTCGCCGGCAACCAGCACCCGAGCGTGCTCACCCGGCTCCGTGAGTTGCGGGTGGAGTACGACTTCGTGCTCGTGGATACCCCCGGCAACCTGGAAGACGCCCCGGTGCTGGAGACGGCGCTGAACGCGGCGGACTTCGTCGTGGTCCCGCTCACGCCGGAGCCGCTTGCGGTGGAGCCGACGCTGCGGACGATTCACCGGCTGGTCGAGCCCCGACAGTTGCGGCACGCGGTGCTGCTGAACCGGATCGACGCGCGTATCCCGTCGCAACTGGACACCTGGCGGGACCTGCTCGACACGACGTGGGGTGTGCCACGGTTCGCGGCGTACTTTCGGCAGTACAAGACGCAGGCCGACGCGCCGGTGCTGGGCGACCTGGTGACCACGCTCCGCGACAACCGCCGCACCACCGGCACCATCTCCGACGTCACCCGTGTCGGGTTGGAGATGACGCAGCAGTTCGCGCCAGCTCTGAGTGGGCGGTGGTGAGCATGGGCAGGGTCGACCTCGCCGGCAAGCTGGACGATGCCCGCGCCCGCGTCGAGGCGGAAACCCCTGTCGAGGACCGTGGGTTGGCGAAGTTCGCACGGCTCATCCGCAAGGACGCCCGGGTGCGGGCGGAGCAGGATGCCGCACTCACCGCGTTGGCGAAGACGCTGATGCGCCGCCGCCCGGCGAAGGCAGAGCGGATCACCGAGAACACCCTCATCCGCGTCGCCATCGACCTGCTGCTCGCGCACGCCGACGAGCTGCGGGGCTCCACCGAGGACGAGCTGCGCGACTCCGTCACTTCCGAACTGAGCGACTTCGGGACTTCCGCACTCCGCAACTCCGGCACACCGGAAGTGACAGACGACGGGAGTCTCGGGCTTCCGCGCTTCGAGAGGGCGGAACTGCCACAGTCCCGGACTACCGGTATCCCCGACTCCGGCGGCCCGGTTGCCGCGCACTCCGGTGATGTCGCCGTTCGGGAGCCGGGGAGGTCGGCTGCCGATGTGCGCGTCCTCGTCCTGGGAAGCGACCGATGAGCCGCGGCGACGATCAGCCCGACGCCCCCGAGGATGCGGAGTGGGACAGTGACGACGATCTCTGGGGTACGTACCGGGAGCTCGTCGCGGAACGGCGGCGGGAGAGGCGGCGCGCGTCTCGTGCGCGGCGTCGTGAGCGTGACCGTGAGAAGGAGCGGGAGCAGCGGCGGGCGTATCGGGAACGGCATCCGGAGCGTGTCGGGGAGGTGCAGCGGGCGTGGCGGGAACGCAATCCCGAGCATGTGCGCGCGTACCGTGCCGCGTACAACGCGGAGCACCGCGAGGAGGTGCGGGCGAAGAACCGCGAGTACATGCGCGGATACCAGGCCCGTCAGACGCAGGAGCGGCGGCGGCGGCAGGCGAAGCGGGCGGCGTCGAAGAAGTACTACGAGGCGCACAAGGCGGAGCACCACGAGTACACGCGGCAGTGGCGTGCCCGCAAGCTTGCCGAGGACCCGGTCGCGTATCGCGCGGCGCGGGGAGCGAGCCGGCGGCGTTGGTGGGACGCGCACAAGGACGAGTACAACGCGAAGCTCCGCGCCCGCCGGCAGGAGGACCCGGAGGTGCATCGTGCCGCGAACCGTGCCTACTACGCCACCCACGCGGAGCAACTGAAGGCGCAGAAACGCGCGTACTACGCGTCGCACAAGGAGGAGATCTTGGCACGCAACCGCGCCTGGAAGGAACGGGAGAAGCGACGTCTCGAGGCGGGTCTGCCGCCGCGCCGCCTCCACACCACCCCGGCGGCGGAGCGCCGCGCGAACGACGCCGCCGCGGACGACTTCTTCCGGCGGCCACGATCGCGGGAGGAGATCGCCGCGATCCGGCTCGCCCTCGCTGCGACCGTCGAGGGTCTGCTGCCGACTCCGGTGGAGTTGGTGGCCGCGTTCGAACGCGACAACAAGCGGGCACGCATCGAGCACGCCCTCGCCACCGACTTCAGCTACGCCGACCGGCGCCGCGTCTCCGAGGCACGCCGCCACCTCGCCGAGCAGCAGCGCGCCTCGCGGCTCGCAGAGCGCACCGCCCTCGAAGAAGCCCGCCTTGACGCGATCGGCAGACAGGTCAACGAACGTC
>NZ_JBJDRL010000027.1:0-61362 GCF_044987475.1 Microbacterium sp. ZW CA_36 | reverse complement strand
CGACGGGCGTGGGGCCGCGGCATCCCACACGATCCCGCCGGCCAGCACGACGCCGTCGGCGATCTCCCACTCGGCGGGGGACGATGCGTCAGGGTCGGACGTCGTCAGCGCGACGCGCACGACCGCGGGGATCACCCGCTCGGTCCACGTCGTGACGCCGGTGCCCGTGACGCGCTCGGGCGTCGCCGCGTCGACCTCGAAGGCGAAGTCGCCGCGAACGGCGATGCGGATGCCGTCCCCCTCGGGGAGCGCCACCGCGAAGGCGGGGATCGCCGTCAGCGACGCGCCGTAGGCGCCCGTGAGAGCCTCGATGACGCCGCCCAGCCCGCGCCCCTCGGCGACGAGGGTGCGGATGCGCCCGAGGAGCGCTGCCGAGGTTCCCGGTTCGAGCACCGCGAAACCGCGCGGCGTGACCGCGATCGGCGTGGTTCCCGGGGCGTACAGCGTCGGCATCAGAATCCTCCTGTGGCGACCGCACGCGGCAGCGTGTCGCCGTCGATGTCGGCGAGCGGATGCGCGGGGGCGCTCACCGGCACCGTATCGCGTTCCCACGTCCGGTTCGTACGTGTGCGCACCGCGAGCGCGTCGACGACCAGCGCGGTGATGTTGTCGCGACCGCCTCGCACCATCGCCTCGTGCACCAGCCGCGTCGCCGCGGCCTGCGGGTCGGTCTCGGTGAGCAGGATGGCGTGGAGCGCGTCGCGATCGAGCTCGCCGGAGAGGCCGTCCGAGCAGACGAGGATGCGGTCGCCCTCCTCTGCCGGGAGCAGCCAGTAGTCCGGTTCGGAGTCGCTTCCGGCGCCGATGGCCCGGGTGATCACATTGCGTCGCGAGTCCCGCTCGGCCGCATCGGCGGCGAGCTCCCCGCTGTCCACGAGCTCCTGCACCACGGAGTGGTCGACGCTCACCTGCTCGAACCGCCCCTCGCTGAGGCGGTAGGTGCGCGAGTCGCCGAGGTTGATGGCCAGCCAGTAGCCCTCGCCGTCCACATCGGCGATCACGACACCGGCCAGGGTGGTACCTGCTCCCGCGCCGGCACCGGGCGGCAGCATCGCGACGCGGCGCCGCGAGGCCGTCACCGCCGTCTGCACCTCGTCGATGGTGAGGCTCTCGCGGCCGGCGAGCGCCGCGAACTCGTCGATGACCGCCGCACTGGCGATCTCGCCCGCGTTGTGACCGCCCATGCCGTCGGCCACGAGGAACAGCGGCGCGGCGGCGATGTAGGAGTCCTCATTGATGCGGCGCCGCAGACCCGCGTCGGTCGCCGCTCCGCACGCGACCGCGATCGGCGCCACCGGATCGGTCATCACGCGACGCTCACGGCGACGCGCCGGTCGCCGAACTCGAAGGTGTCGCCGGCACGCACGTTGGTGCGCACGCCGGGCATCAGCGGGATCCGTGCGCCATCGCGCACGAGCGTGGTGCCGTTGGTCGAGTGGCGGTCGACGATCCACGCACCGGTGGAGTCGCCGCCGATCTCGAAATGCGTCTTCGAGAGCGACAGCGTCTCGTCGCGCACGGGGATGGAGACCGCGCCGTCCTCGTTCGCCGGATTGCGCCCGTAGAGCGTGCGCCCGTATACGGCCATCCGGGTCCCGTCGTCCCAGGTGAGGACGGCGAGCACCGGAGCCTCGTCGTACAGCGCGGCGCGCTGCGCGGGCGGCGGCACGACGAGGCGGGTCTCGTCCAGATCGTCCGTCGACGACGCGAACGCGACCGATGCCGGGACCACGACCGACGCCAGGGGCCGCGCAGGTGCCGCCGGAGGGGCGACGACCGACGCGACGGAGGCGAACGGCCGAGCGGGAGCCGGGGCGGGAGCCGAGGGCGTGCCCGCGCCGAACAGGGCGGCGAGAGGCTCGGTGGTCGTCGCCGCCGGGAACGGCATCGTCATGCTCGGGAAGTCATCGGTCTGCGCCGCGCGGGTGACCGGCGCGTCGCCGGTCACCCACGGCACGCCGTCGATCACCCCGGGACGGATGGGTGCGATGGGGCGCGTGGCCGGAGCCGGACCCGCCACCGCCGGTGGTGCTTCGGCCGGTGCCGGTGCCGTCACCGGTGCCGGTGCAGCCGCTCCCGGGAAGCCGGGCATCGGCGCCGCGTACAGCGGCTGCGCGACCGGCGGGCGCACCGCCGCCAGGTAGGGATTCTCGGCCAGGAGTGCGGTCGCGTCGTGGCGAGTCGTCAGGTGGCCGGCCCGGATGTCGTGCACCACCGATCGCGACGCCATGTCGTGCCAGCCCTGGCGGCGACCGCTGGAGTCGAACAGCGGCGAGAAGTAGCCGACGACGATCGATCCTGCGAGCCCGAACACGATGTTCCGCCACACCGCGCGCCAGAATCCGATCCGGCCGCGCGAGTCGACGTCCTGCAGCTGGAGCCCGAGGGCCCGCTGTCCGATCGAGCCGCGCCCGCCCTGCATCGCCGAGTACACCAGCCACCAGGCGAGCAGCGCACCGCCGACCACGAGGTAGGCGAGGACGACGGCCACCGCGAGGCTCGCCGAGTCACCCGTCGCGCCGACGCCGAAGACGACGGGGACCGCGACCCCGACCAGCACCGCCGCGATGCCGTAGGCGACCCCGAGGTCGATCGCGAACGCCCCCGCACGGCGTCCGATGGTCGCCGCGGGGGCGGCGACGGGCGGGCTGGTGGTCATTCGGTCTCCTGCGGGGGGTGGGTGGGTTCTGCGGCGCGGCGCCGGCCCGCGCGACGCGACGCGCGCTTCGACGGCGCGGCGTCGGGCGCCTCCGGCTCGGCCGCCGTGCCCTTCGCCGCAGGCTTCGCCGTCCGACGCGGGGGCGTGAGACGTGCCGGCAGCGCGAAGCGGGTGCCTTCGAGCAACGATCGGATGCTGAGCCGCGCGCGCAGCCGCTGCCACAGCGACCGCTCCTTGCCCATGCCGCCGACGATCTCGTCGACCTGCGACCAGAACGCGTCGATGTCATCGGGCGTCGGCTCGGTCGGACCGAAGACCTCGAGATCCGCCCGGGTCGCGAGCGACGCGACGCGCGGCTCGGCGAGCGCCGCCGTCAGCACGCCCGCCTCCTCCTGACGAGTCGCCCCGGGACGAACCGGCGCGCCGTAGTCCGTGGCACGGTCGACCAGCTCGTCCCAGCCGCCGCTGATGCGGTCGGACGCGCGCTCCGCGTCTCGACGCTGACGGCGGCGGGTGGCCTTGAGCGCCCCGATCACGATGAAGGGCGCGAGCAGGACCGCGAGGACTCCCAGTACGCCGACGCCGATCGACACGATGGTCCACAGCAGGCCGAGGTCGAGGCCGTCCTCATCCTCCGACCCGCGGTCGTCCGCGACGGTCGGCGGCAGGTCGACGGGCTCGGCCGGCGGGGGCGGCGGCTGCAGCACCTGCGGCTTCGGGTCGGCCTTCGGCTTCGTCGTCTGGTCACTGGGGACCTGGTCCTCGGGGGGCGTCGGGTCGAACGGCACCCAGCCGGCGTCGTCGAATGCGACCTCGACCCACGCGTGCAGATTGTCGCCCGTCGCGGTGAAGACCGGTTCGCCGGCGGCGTCCTCTTCGGGATAGAACCCCATGACGACGCGGGCGGGAATGCCCACCTGGGCCGCGAGGAGCGCCATCGCGGTGGCGTACTGCTCGTCGTCGCCCACCATCTGCTGCGAGCCGAGCAGCGTCGCGATCCGCTCGGCGCCGTGGCCGGCGCGCGAAAGCGGCTGACCGGCGAGGCCGTGGCTGAAGTAGCCGCCCTCCGACAGCATCAGCTGCAGGGCGCGCACCTGTTCGACGGGAGTCGTCGCCTCGGCGACGGTCTTCGATGCGACCTCGGCGAGGCTCTCGGGCACGCCCTCCTGCTTGGGCATCTTCAGCGGTGCGAACGCCTGGTCGGCGAGCTGCTCGTCGCTCGGGACGTCGGGGATCACCGCGTCGATCGTGTAGGCGTCGCCCTTCTCGAGGCCGGCCGTCACCACGCCCGTCTCGGTCGCCTCGTTGTAGTGCGCGGTGCGTCGCAGGTCGTCCGCCCGGTCGCCGTCGAACGTGACGCTGCGCGCGGCGCCGGCATCCGGCATCCACACGCTCTCCAGGGCGCCGATCTCGACGTGCACCTGCGCATCGGTGCCCTCGGCATCGGCGGACATGTTGGTACGGGCGGGCGAGAACGCGCTGGAGGAGCCGCTGCCCTCGTCCGAGACGTTGTAGACGGTGCCGTTGTAGGCGTCCATGGTGGCCAGGCGGACACGGGCGCCCTCGGGCAGACCGCTGACCGTGAAGAGCGCGTCCTCCGGGTGGTCGCGCACATAGGCGCGGAACGACTGCAGCGGGCTCGCGAACTCGCGGATGTCGAACGGCGGGATCACGACGTCGCGCAGGACGTAGCGGGGCGACGTCGGTGCCGCGAAGCCGCTCGTGGCGATGCCGATGACCGCGGCGATGGCGATGACCGCCGCACCCGACAGCACCCTGCGGATTCCTGCGCCCGAGCTCGCCGAGCCCTCGCCGACCGAGATGGCCGCGGCCTGCGGCTGCCACGCCTGGCGCAGCGCCAGCCAGACCACGGCGACGAGCCCGAACACGACGCCCTGGACGACCGGCACGAACGGCTCGGAGGTGCCCAGCGCGATCTCGATCGCGAGGAATGCGGCCGCGGGGATCAGCGACCACGCCGCGTTGCGCAGCCGCAGCGCGAGCGACGTCGTCAGCACGGCCGCGACCAGCGCGAGGATGAACGGCACGATCAGGTGGCCGTCGTCGGTCGCCACCGGCGCGATCGTGGTGAGCAGCTGCTTCCACGACATGAACGTGCCGAGGGCGAGCAGGCGCAGCGTCTCGAGAGTCGGCACGACGCCCGCGACCGTGGTGTTCGGCAGCGCGAGAGCGCCGCCGAACAGGAAGTAGACGATGACGGTGGCACCCGTGAGGAGCAGGATGCCCCACCGGAACAGCGCGCCCAGGACGCCCAGCGCCATGCCGAGCACGAGCCCGCCGAGGGCCGCGACCAGATAGCGCGCACCGTCGAAGGTCGGCCAGAACCCCACGATGGGGATGAGGAGCAGCAGCGTCACGGCGCCGAGATCGAGGATCCACCGGCGCAGCGACAGAGACTCCCCCGCGGCACGCGGCGCGGGGACCCGCGGTGCAGCGGCACGCGTGGCCGGGGCGGATCCCGCACGCGACAGGGGGGTGACGGGGGCGGTCATGCGAGGACCTTCCGCAGCGCGTTGGGCAGCTGCTCGAGCGCGCCGAGCGTGACGACATCCGCCTCGCCGATGCGGCGCAGCGAGGGAGCGGACTCGCCGGGCGACGCGACCACCGCGAGGACGCGCGCGCCGAACGGCAGGCGGCTGCAGGCGCTGCGCAGGTCGTTGGCGTCGACCCGGCTGCCGCACACGAGCACGACGACGCTCGCGAGCGGCAGGGTGGCCGCCACCACGCCGGCGAGGTCGACGACCGTGCCCGCGCGCGGCTTGGACTGACCGAGCGCCGAGAGGGAGTCGAGGAACTGCTTGCCCGTGCCGGACGGCAGTGCGCGCTCCTGCACCCGCACCTCGACGCGGTGCGAGTCGCGCAGTGCCCGAAGGCCGAGCGAGCCGGCGGCGGAGATCGCGAGCTCGAACTCCGCGTCGTCGCGATAGTCGGCCGGGCTCGTCGAGAGGCCGATCACGAAATGCGAGCGGCGCGTCTCCTCGTACTGGCGCACCATCATGTGTCCGGTGCGCGCGGTGGACTTCCAGTGCACGTGGCGCAGGTCGTCGCCCGGCTGATACTCGCGCAGGGCGTGGAACGACACGTCGTCGGGCGAGAGATCGGTGGCGGGAAGACCCTCGAGGTCGCGCAGGAACCCGAGCGACTGGCCGTCGAACAGCACGGTGCGCGGGTGGACGAACAGGTCGACCGGTTCGTCACGACGGTGCACGCGCTCGAACAGGCCGAGGGGATCGCCGCGCACGACGCTGACCGGCCCGACCTTGACGACGGCGCGGCGGGACGTGGGGATGGCGAAGAGCTCCTCCGCGGACTCGCCGGCCGCCAGCCGCTGCACGTCGAACACGCCGCGCCCGCTGCCGACCGGCAGCAGCACGCGGGAGGGCAGGATGGCGCGCGCGCCGGTGTTCGAGAGTGTCAGTGCGCCGATGGCGCGCTCGCCCACGACGACGCGCGTGCGGTTGAGGTCGAGCGAGACGTCGTAGGCGGTGCGCCCGATGAGGAACAGCAGGCAGAGCAGCAGCACGACGGCGATGGAGACGGCCGCGACGGTCAGCTCCCACCAGCCGAGCGACCGACCGGCGATCCACAGCGCCACGGCGCCGGCGAGAAGCACCCAGGCGGCGGGGCGCACGACCGCGAACACGCGTCCGAGCACGCCGCCGGCGCGGCGCAGCGCGTCCAGCGCCAGCTGCCTGTACCAGGCGCGACGGTCCTCCGTGGCCGTCGCCTGCCCGAGTGCCTCCGTCGTCATCAGGCCGCGGACCTCGCCTGAGGTGCGGCGATCGACTCGAGCACGCGCGCGACGACGGTCTCGGCCGACGTGCCCGCGAACTCAGCCTCGGGGTCGAGCACGATGCGGTGGGTCCACACCGGCGCGACGAGCGCCTTGATGTCATCGGGCAGCACGAAGTGGCGCCCCTGCGCGGCGGCGTACACCTTGGCGATGCGGATCATCGCGAGCGAACCGCGCACCGAGACGCCGACGCGCGTGGCCTCGTCGTCACGGGTCGCCTCGGCCAGCTGCGCCGTGTAGCGCAGGACGGCGGGGTCGACGTGCACGGTGCCGGCGAGGTCGGCCATGTCGGCGACGGCGCCCGTCGTGATGATGGCGGGAAGGTGCGCCGACGGGTTGCGGTCGGCGGCTCCGGCGAGGATGCGCTCGGCCACAGCAAGGTCGGGGTAGCCGATCGAGGTCTTGACGAGGAACCGGTCGAGCTGAGCCTCGGGCAGCTTGTAGGTGCCCGCCTGCTCGATGGGGTTCTGGGTCGCGATCACGAGGAACGGGCGACCGACGTCATGGGTGACGCCGTCGACCGTGATCCGCGACTCCTCCATGACCTCCAGCAGCGCCGACTGCGTCTTCGGCGAGGCGCGGTTGATCTCGTCGGCGAGCACGATCGAGGCGAACACGGGTCCGCGGTGGAACTCGAAGCGGTGCGAGGCCTGGTCGTAGATCGTCACGCCGGTCACGTCGGACGGCAGCAGGTCGGGCGTGAACTGGATGCGGCTGCTGGTGCCCTGCACCGTCGCCGCGAGCGCCTTGGCGAGGCTCGTCTTGCCGGTGCCCGGGGCATCCTCCAGCAGCACGTGGCCTTCGGCGAGCATCGCCGACAGCACGAGCGCCACGACCTCGCGCTTGCCCATGAGGGCCTGGTCGACGTTGTCGACCAGGCGTGCGAAGGTGCCCTGGAACCAGGCCGCCTGTTCGGGGGTCATCGTCATCGTGATTCGTTCCTTTTCATGAGTCGTCTTCGCAGCTCTCGCTACTGCCAGGTTCGCCGCTCGCTGTTGCCCCAGCCGCCGATCGAGATCCACACCTGCTCGCCGTCGTCACCGAAGTAGCAGCCCAGCTGCACCGTCCCGTTCGCGGGCAGGTGCCTCGTCGCGCCGCCGGCGAACGGCGTGCCGCCGTAGGGGCCCGTGGCGTTGCACGAGACGGAGTAGTCGCCCGCGGGGAAGTTCTCGGTGTGCACCAGGAAGTACGCGCACTGCGCGGTGCTGCAGTTGGGCTGTCCCTGCGCGGAGCTTCCCTTCGTGACCCACACCTTCGGCTGAGGCGCAGCCACGGTGGTCGCGGCGTCCGAGGCGATCCCGCTCCACTGGCCGGCGGCATCCTGGGCGCGTGCCTCGATCGTGTGGCGTTCGCTGTAGCCGTAGTTGTTGGTCCGCGAGTTGTTCAGCGCCACGTCCTGCCACCCGCCGCCGTCGATTCGGATCTGCATCGCCGTGATGGCGCGACCGTTCTCGGCGGGCGGGCTCCAGCTGAAGGTGATGCTCGTACCGCTCGCTTTCGCGCTCACGTTCGGGTTGCGGACGGGCCCGTAGGGCTTCACGGTGTTGGAAGGCGCGGACTCGGCGCCAGGTTCGCTGACGCCGTTCACCGTGGCGACGGCCCGGACCCGCACCGAGTAGTTCGTCCCGTTCGTCAGTCCGCCGATGACGCCGTTGCCCGCCAGAGCCTGCCAGCCGCCGTTGTTCACGGACGCCTGGTAGCTCAGCTCGCCGGGGTTCGCCCCGTTGGACGCGCCGGGCTGGAAGGTCACCGTGAGCGAGCGATCGCCCTCGCGCGCCGTCACGCTCGTCGGAGCCCCGGGCGGCGTGAACGCGCGCTGCGGCGCCGAGGTCGCGCTGAACTGACCCCAGCCGGCCTTGTTCTGCGCGCGCACCCGGAACGTGTAGTCGGTGGTCGAGGTGTCCACGACGACGGCCTGGCTCGTCTGCCCCGCCGCGACGGGGATCGAGTTGAGCAGCGACGAGCCGCGAAGGACGTCGAGCTGGTACCCCGAGATCGCATCGCCGTTGTCGGCGGGTGCGTTCCACGCCACCTGCATCTGCGCCTGCGACCCCACCGGCTGCAGCCGCGCCGTCGTCGGTGCGGCGGGCGCGTCGGGCGCCCGGGCCGGGATCTCGCTCACCGACCACGGGCTCCAGCTCGACGGCTCGGGCGCGCGGTTGAGCGCCTGCACCCGCACCTGGTAGGCGACGCCGTTCTGGAGGCCGTCCCACACCGTCGAGTTGCCGGTGACGTCGGTCTTCTGACTGATGCCCGAGGCCGGCGCCGGCGAGATCTCGAGTTTGTACTTCTCGACCGGGGAGCCCGGCGTCGTCGGCGTGACCCACGACACCGAGAGGCTCCGGTCGCCGAAGACCAGCGACGGTGCGGCCGGCGTATCCGGACGCGCGTCGGGGCGCGCGGTCTCGGACGGCGCCGACGGGTCGGACGGCCCGACACGGTTCTCGGCGACGACCGTGAAGTTGTACTCCACGTTGTTCGTCAGTCCGTCGAGGGTGCAGGTCGTGGCGAGGCACTCCTTCTCGTAGTTGCCCGCGGTGGAGGAGACGAGGTAGCGCTCGATCTCGGCGCCGTTGTTCGCCGGCGGCGTCCACGAGAGCACCACCGTGCGGTCCTGCACGCTCGAGACGGTCGGCGTACCGGGAGCGTCGGGCTTGCCCTGCACCGTCAGCCGGATGCGGCCCTCGACCTCCCGATCGGGATCGCCCGTGGCGTCCTGCACGCGATAGCGCACCACCATCGTGCCGAAGAACTTCGCGTCCGGCGTCACCTGCACCTGGTCGCCCGCCACGTCGACGTCGCCCTGACCGGTCTCGAGCACCGCGGTCGTCACCTTCAGCGGCTTGTCGGGGAACGGGTTGACGTCGTTGTTCAGGACGGGCACCGTGATCGTCTTGCCCTGGTCGGCCTCGTCGATCACGTCGTCATTGGCCGTGGGCAGTTCGCGCGTCGACGCGATCACTCGAACCGTCACGGTTCCCTCGACAGGCTCGGTGGTGCCGTCCGTGATTCGCAGGCGAAGTGTCGCCGCGGTGCCCTTCTTCGTCTCCGCGGCGGCGCTGACGCGCAGCTCGTCGTCCTCGATGGACGCCGTCATGCCGTCCGGCGATCCGCCGACGATGTCGAACTCCAGGCGGTCCGCGTCCTCGGGGTCGGGGTCGGTGGTGAGACCACCCAGGTCGAGAGTGGCCGGGTCCTCGCCGGGTGCGACATCCATCTGCCCGTTCACGAAGACCGGCTGCTGGTTCTCGGGCGGCAGCACCGTGATCGGCAGGGTCAGCGTCGCCTTGCGTCCTTCGGGATCGTCAGGACCGGTCCCGTCCGTGACCTCGAACGTGATCGCGTCGGGCCCGAAGTACCCGGCGGCCGATGTGTAGACCAGGGTGGTCTGATCCTTGATCAGCGACGAACCGTCGGCGTGCGCAGCGGTCACCTTGGCCGCCTCGGTGATGACGACCTTGCCGCCGTCGGCAGACCGGACGTGCTCCGAGAGAGGCAGCTCGACGGTCTCGCCGCTCTCGACCTCGATCGGCTCGGTCGAGACGAGCGTGGGCGGCAGCGACGACAGCGCCGGGATGTGGATGAAAGCGGATGCCGCGTTCCCGTCGCGGTCGGTGACCGTGTACGTGGCGAGGCGGTCGGCGTCGCCGAGCGTGATCCGCACGGTGCCGTCCGAGAGCACACGCGAGTCCGCGTCGGCGACCGACAGCTCGAGGTCGTCGACCGTGCCGTCCGGATCCTCGTCATTGGCGAGCACCTCGAGATCGACCACGCCGTCTTCCACGTCGGCGGCGCGCACGTAGTCGTCGCGGGCGACCGGCTTCTGCAGCGGCACGTCCTCGGCCACCGTGATCTGCAGCACGGCCTTCGCCTCCGCACCGCGCGCATCGCGGATCGTGTACTGCAGCGACGTCTCGATCGGCTCCGACGGGGAGGTCACGACGACGCGGTTGCCCTCCACCTTCGCCTCGAGGCCTGCGACATCGGGCAGGATGAGCCCGTTCTTGACGATGCCGTACTCGTCGCCGTCCGGGTCGGAGTCGTTGGCGAGCACGGGGACGGCGACCGAGCGGTCGGGCCGCATGATGACCGCGTCCTTGACGGCGTACGGCGCCTGGTTCACGCCTTCGGGCGGCGCGATCCCGACCCGGATGCTCGCCGTGGCCTCCGCACCGAGCCTGTCGCGCACGCGATATGTGAAGGTGTCGACACCGGCGGTGTCGTCGAAGGCCTCGTACACGAGGTAGTCGGAGCCGGTCTCGGTGATGCGGCCCTTGCTCGGCGAGGATGCCAGGCCGACCAGCTCGACCGAGTCTCCGTCGGCGTCGATGCCGTCCAGCGGCACCGCGATGCGGACCCGGGTGCCGCCGAGCACGCGCGCGGTGAGGTCGTGCGGACGGGGAGCGGCGTTGGTCTCTTCGTTCACCGGCAGCACCTGGATGGTGATGTAGCCGGCATCCTTCTGCCCGGTGCTGTCGACCGCCTCATAGGTCGCGTAGACGGTGCCCGGCTTCTCGGAGGCGCGGAAGCGCACGGTGTCCTGCGAGACGAAGACCTCGCCGTCCTCGGGCTCGACCAGCGGCGGAATCAGATCCGGGGCGACGTGGATCGCGTCGCCGTTGGGGTGGTAGTCGTTGTCGAGCACCGGGATCGTCACCACGTCGCCGGCGCGCACCACGACCTGGTCGTCGTTCGCGACGGGCGGGCGCAGCTGTGCCGGCGCGGGGATCGGGATGACGATGACGTCGCCCTCGGCCGACTGCGAGCCGTTCGAGATGCGATACGAGATGCGCACCTGCTCCGAGAGGGCGGCCTGGTCGCTGATGCGGAGCGTCTCGTGGTTCAGCACGGCGACGGCGATGCCGGAGTTCGGCTCGACGGTGACGGACTGCACCACAAGGATGCCGCCGGAGGGATCGGAATCGTTGGTCAGCACGTTGACCAGCACCTCACCGCCGCTCGGCAGGAGCGCCACGTCGCGCACCGCGACCGGGGGCAGGTCGGTCTCGCCCTCGGGGATCACGTCGACCCGAACGATGCCCGGCACACCCGCGGTGCCGGCGGCCACCATGTACTGCACGTAGTACGT
Organism: Microbacterium sp. ZW CA_36; assembly: GCF_044987475.1. NCBI lineage: Bacteria > Bacillati > Actinomycetota > Actinomycetes > Micrococcales > Microbacteriaceae > Microbacterium > Microbacterium sp. ZW CA_36. The sequence continues at coordinate 49,800 of NZ_JBJDRL010000027.1, read as the reverse complement.
GCCGGGGGTCGCAGAGCGGAAGGTGAAGGTCTTGTTCGCGTAGTCGGGAACGATGTCGGTGCCCGAGACGGGATCGACGCGCGCGAGGCGCAGTGGCTCGCGACCGGCGCCCACATCGTTGACGAGCGGCGACACGGTCGCCGTCTGACCGGTGCGGACCGCGATGTAGTCGGCGTTGGTCACGGGGTCGATCGAGCCGACCGGCCGCACGTCGAAGCGGATCGTGCCGACCGTGACATCGGTTCCGTCGGAGACCGAGATCTCGACATCCTTGCGGCCCTGCGTCCCGCCGACGGCGCGGTAGGTGATGCGCCCGTCCGAGGTGTAGTCGGCCTCGTCGCCCTCCGCGGGCGTCACCGCGCCGAGGAAGACGTCGTCGCCGTCCGGGTCGATCCAGTCCGGCAGCACGTTGTAGGTGATGGTTCCGCCGGCCTCGATGGCGACGGTCGTCACACGTTTCTGGGTCGGCGGCGCGTTGACGTCCCAGCCGTGCACCGAGAGGGAGACGCGCGCGGTGTCGGTGCCGCCGCGGCCGTCCGAGACCTCGTAGCTGAAGGATGCCGCCCCAGAGGCATCCTCGGGGACCGCGATCTGCAGCGCGCGGCCGTTGTCGATCGACTGCACGTCGCCGATCGACGGGCCGCCCTCGAGCACCCGCGTCGTCAGCACGTCCCCGTCGGGGTCGCTGTCGTTGTCGAGCAGCGGGAGGATGGTGGTGCGGCCCGGACGGACGCCGAGGTCGTCGTCGTTGGCGTCGGGCGGCGTGTTGATGTCGGAGCGCTCCGGGAGCACCGTCTCGGTGGTCTCCTCGGTGGTCTGCTCGTCCTCTTCCGTCTCGCCCTCGGGAGGTGTCAGCTCGTCCCAGTTGTCGACGCGCTGCAGATCTTCGGCCGCCATCCACGTGGCACCGCCGACGACGTCGTTGAGCACCACGACGTCGCGGTTGACGCGGAACTGCAGCAGGGAGGTCGGCTCGACGCCGTCGATGTCGGCCTCGAGATCGCTGGCGTCGCCCGCGCAGTCGCGCACGAAGCGGCCGGAGCCGCTCCAGGCCGCATAGGCGCAGCCGTCCAGCCACACCGGATACGCGGGCGCGCCATCGCCGCCGGCATCGGTGGAGGTCTCGGCGGAGCCGTCGAAGGGCACGCGCACCAGCGCGGCCGCCGTCGACACCGAGACGGCGTCGGAGGCGGCGGACGGCTGCTGCAGCACGGCATCTCGCCCGCCGTCGATCTCGGTCTCCCGGCCGTCGGCGATGACGGTGCCGTCGGAGGCGTCGAGCACCACGGCCTTGTCGCCGACCGCGGTGATCGACAGCTCGGAGTCCTCGTCCACGCCGGGCAGGGCGGCACGCGCCGGCTCTTCGGGGGCGTCGTCCGCGCCCATCCGTATCGTGACCAGTTCCGCGGTCTCGGCGGACGCGCCGTGGACGATGCCGTCGACGCCGATCGCGACATCCGCTCCCTCGCCGAGGTTCGTCGTCGGATCGGCGCCCTCGATCTGGAACGATCCGATGCTCTCGGCGGGCAGCACCCACAGATCGCCCGAACCGCGGTCGAGGATGGCGGCGGTCGTGCCACCCAGCACCACCTTCGCGTCGCCCGGCAGGCTGGCGGCCCCCGACAGGGAGACCATGCCGGGGTCGATCACGCTGACCGCGGAGCCGGCGTTGTCGACGAGGAGGACCGTGCCGCCGGACTGGAGGATGTCGTAGTCATCACTTGTCGTCCGCAGACCGCCGTCGAGCACCTGCGACTCGTGGTTGAAATGGCCGACCATGAGGCTCGACTGCTTCGTGACCCAGACGCCGCCGTCATGGAGGTCGACCTCGGTGGTCGGGACGCCCTGGTACACGAAGGCCAGCGTCGTGAGGGTGACGGCCGCGGCCGTGACCGCACCCGCCGATGCGAGCGCACGGGGACGAGCGCGCAGCCATGCGGAGGATCTCATCGAGCCTCGGCCTCCTGCGGGGTGTCGGGCGTCTCTACGTGGCGTCGAGACCGGACGTGGGGCATCCGGCGCTCACCGAAGACATCAGGGAACAGTCCACCCTAACCCGACTCACGGAACGCGATTGGACGGGAAGTGTCAACTGCCACGATGATAATCCGCCTGATCAGAGCCGATCGATGGGGACAAACACCCATCGATCGGCTCTCCGGGATTCCCGGCCGCATCGTGCGCGCGCCGGCCGCTACCAGGCGGTGGATTCGGCGTTGCCGGATCCACCCGGTCCGCTGTAGCTCACCCACTTCGCGCCGGAATAGCCCGAGTAGCAGCTCAGTCGCACGCTGTCGTTCGCTCCCACCTGGTAGGAGTTGCTGCTCCATCTGCCCTCGGAGTCGTTGCAGCTCAAGGTGTAGGTACCGGGCACCCAGTTCTCGACGTTGAAGACGAAGTAGGAACAGGATGCCGAATCGCAGCCGGGCATGCCCGCGGCGCTGGAGCCACGGCTGGTCCAGGCACGCGGCTGCGGCGGCGCGACCGTGGTCGCCGAGGCGCTGTCGATCGCCGACACCTGGCCCTCGACGTCGATGGCGCGCACCCGGATCGTGTGGGTCTCGCTGTACCCGTAGTTGATCGTCTGGCTGCCGTTCTGCGCCCCGCGGTTGACCCAGTTCCCACCGTCGATGCTCGTCTCGAGTCGGTCGATCGCTCGCCCGTTCGTGGCGGGCAGGCTCCAGCCGAAGGTGATGCTCGTGCCGCTTCGGCTGGCGGACGCACCCGGGGTCCTCACCGGACCGTACGGGATGGCCCCGTTCGACGCCGCCGACGGCTCGCCGGTGTAGCGCACGCCGTCCATCGAAGTGAAGGCGCGCACGCGGATCGTGTAGGTGGTCCCGTTCGACAGGCCGGCGATCGTCTTGTTCCCCGGCATCGCCGCCCAGTTGCCGCCGTTCAGCGAGTACTCGTACGCCACTTCCGCGGCACTCGCGCCATTGCCCGGGGCGTTGCCGTAGGCGACCACGACCGCGCTGTTGCCGCTGGGAGTCGACAGCGATACGCCCGTCGGCACGCCGGGCACGCCGAACGCGCGGCGAGGTGCAGAGGCCGCGCCCCATGCACTCCAGCCCGCCTTGTTCGAGGCGCGCACACGGAACGTGTAGTCGCTCGTCGACGTCGTCACATTCAACGCCTGCCGCAGCTGAGAGCCGGGGATGCCGGTGACCGTACGCACGACGGACGAGCCCTGCATCACCTGCAGCTCGTAGCCCGAGATCGCGTCGCCGTTGTCGACCGGCGCCGCCCACACCACTTCGAGCTGCGCCTGGTCGCCCACCGGGTCGAGGCGGTTCACCGACGGAGCCGCGGGCGCCTCTGGCGCCTTTGCGGGGATCTCCGTCACGGACCACGGGCTCCAGCTCGACGGCTCGGGGGCGAGGTTGTGCGCCTGCACCCGCACCTGGTAGGCGACGCCGTTCTGCAGCCCGTCCCACGTCAGCGAGTTGCCGGTGACGTCGGTCTTCTGACTGATGCCCGACGGCGGCGCCGGCGAGATCTCCAGCGTGTAGTTCTGCACCGGCGAACCGGGCGTGGTCGGGGTAACCCACGAGACCGCGAGACTCTTGTCGCCGAAGGTCAGCGTGGGCGCTGCGGGAGTGTCGGGCCGCGCATCGGGACGCGCGGTCTCGGACGGCGCCGACGCGTCGGACGGCCCGACGCGGTTCTCGGCGACGACCGTGAAGTTGTACTCCACGTTGTTCGTCAGGCCGTCGAGCGTGCAGGTCGTGGCGAGGCACTCCTTCTCGTAGTTGCCCGCGGTGGACGTGACGAGGTAGCGCTCGATCTCGGCGCCGTTGTTCGCCGGCGGCGTCCACGAGAGCACCACCGTGCGGTCCTGCACGCTCGAGACGGTCGGCGTGCCCGGCGCGTCGGGCTTGCCCTGCACCGTGAGCCGGATGCGGCCCTCCACCTCGCGGTCCGGGTCGCCGGTCGCGTCCTGCACGCGATAGCGCACCACCATCGTGCCGAAGAACTTCGCGTCCGGCGTGACCTTCACCTCGTCGCCGGCGACGTCGACGTCGCCCTGACCGGTCTCGAGGATGGCCGTCGTGACCTTCAGCGGCTTGTCGGGGAACGGGCTCACATCGTTGCTCAGCACGGGCACCGTGACGGTCTTGCCCTGATGCGCCTCGGGGACGATGTCGTCGTTCGCTGTCGGCAGCTCGCGGGTCGAGGCGATGACGCGGACGTTGACCACGCCCTCGATCGGCTCGGTGGTGCCGTCGTCGATGCGCACGCGGATGGTGGCCGCGGTGCCCTTCTTGGTCTCGGCCGCCGCGCTCACGCGCAGCTCGTCGCCCTCGATCGACGCGGTCATGCCGTCGGGCGATCCGCCGACGATCTCGTACTCGAGGCGCTCGGCATCCTCGGGGTCGGGGTCCGTGGTGAGACCGCCCAGGTCGAGCGTCGTGGCGTCCTCGCCGGGTGCGACATCCATCTGCCCGTTGACGAAGACCGGCTGCTGGTTCTCGGGCGGCAGCACGGTGATCGGCAGGGTCAGAGTGGCCTTGCGCCCTTCGGGATCGTCGGGGCCGGTGCCGTCGGTGACCTCGAACGTGATCGCGTCGGGCCCGAAGTACCCGCCGGCCGATGTGTAGACCAGGGTGGTCTGATCCTTGATCAGCGACGAACCGTCGGCGTGCGCCGCAGTGACCTTCGCCGCCTCCGTGATGATGACCTTGCCGCCGTCAGCGGACCGGACATGGTCAGCCAGCGGCAGCTCGACGGTCTCGCCGCTCTTGACCTCGATCGGCTCGGTCGAGAGAAGGGTGGGCGGCAGCGAGGACAGCGCGGGGATGTGGATGAAGGCGGATGCCGCGTTCCCGTCGCGGTCGGTGATCGTGTACGTGACGAGCCGATCCGCGTCGCCCAGCGTCACACGGACCTTGCCGTCGGCCAGCACGCGCGAATCGGCGTCGGCGACCTCCAGCTCGAGGTCGTCGACCGTGCCGTCCGGATCCTCGTCATTGGCGAGCACCTCGAGATCGACCACGCCGTCTTCGACGTCCGCGGCGCGCACGTAGTCGTCGCGGGCGACCGGCTTCTGCAGCGGCACGTCCTCGGCCACCGTGATCTGCAGCACGGCCTTCGCCTCGGCACCGCGGGCGTCGCGGATCGTGTACTGCAGCGACGTCTCGATCGGCTCCGACGGAGAGGTCACGACGACGCGGTTGCCTTCGACCTTGGCCTTCACACCCGTCCCGCTGGGCAGGATGATGCCGTCCTCGACGATCCCGAATCTGTCCCCGTCGGGGTCGGAGTCGTTCGCGAGCACCGGCACGGCCACCGAGCGACCGGGCCGCATCAGCACGGAGTCCTTGACGGCATACGGTGCCTGGTTGACGCCCTCGGGCGGCGCGATCCCGACCCGGATGCTCGCCGTGGCCTCGGCGCCCAGACGGTCCCGCACGCGGTACGTGAAGGTGTCCACGCCGGCGGTATCATCGAACGCCTCGTAGACGAGGTAGTCCGGGCCCGTCTCCACGACGCGACCCTTGCCGGGCGACGACGCGAGGCCGACCAGCTCGACCGAGTCGCCGTCCGCGTCGATGCCGTCCAGCGGCACCGCGACACGGACACGACTGCCACCCAGCACGCGCGCCGTGAGGTCGTGCGGGCGCGGGGCGGCGTTCGTCTCTTCGTTGACCGGCAGCACCTGGATGGTGATGTAGCCGGCGTCCTTCTGGCCGGTGCTGTCCACCGCTTCATAGGTCGCGTAGACGGTCCCCGGCTTCTCGGACGCCCGGAAGCGCACGGTGTCCTGCGACACGAAGACCTCGCCGTCCTCGGGCTCGACCAGCGGCGGGACCAGGTCGGGGGCGACGTGGATGGCGTCGCCGTTGGGGTGGTAGTCGTTCTCCAGCACCGGGATCGTCACCACATCGCCGGCGCGCACCACGACCTGGTCGTCGTTCGCGACCGGCGGGCGCAGCTGCGCGGGAGCCGGGATCGGAATGACGATGACATCCCCCTCGGCCGACTGCGAACCGTTCGAGATGCGGTACGAGATGCGCACCTGCTCCGAGAGGGCGGCCTGGTCGCTGATGCGGAGCGTCTCGTGGTTCAGCACGGCTACGGCGATGCCGGAGTTCGGCTCGACGGTGACGGACTGCACCACCAGGATGCCGCCGGAGGGATCGGAATCGTTGGTCAGCACGTTGACCAGCACTTCGCCGCCGCTGGGCAGGAGCGCCACGTCACGCACCGCGACCGGGGGCAGGTCGGTCTCGCCCTCGGGGATCACGTCGACCCGAACGATACCGGGGATGCCGGCGGCACCCGCGGCGACCAGGTACTGCACGTAGTACGTGCCGGGCGTCGCGGAGTGAAACGTGAAGGTCTTGTTCGCGTAGTCGGGCACGGTGTCCGCCCCTGCCACCGGATCGACCCGTGCCAGTCGCAGTGGTTCGCGACCCGCGCCGACATCGTTGGCCAGCGGCGAGACCGTGGCGGTCTGTCCCGCGCGCACCGCGACGTAGTCGGCGTTCGTGACCGGATCGATCGAACCGACCGGCCGCACGTCGAAGCGCACCGTGCCTGCGGTCGCATCGGAGCCGTCGGAGACCGAGATCTCGACATCCTTGCGGCCCTGCGTGCCACCCACCGCGCGGTAGGTGATGCGCCCGTCCGAGGTGAAGTCCGCCTCATCGCCCTGCGCCGGCACGACCGAACTCAGGAACACGTCGTCACCGTCGGGGTCGATCCAGTCGGGCAGCACGTTGTAGGTGATGGTGCCGCCGGCCTCGACCGCGACGGTCGTGACGCGCTTCTGCGTCGGTGGCGCGTTGACGTCCCAGCCGTGCACCGCGAGCGACACCTTCGCGGTGTCGGTGCCGCCGCGGCCGTCGGACACCTCATAACTGAAAGAGGTCGTGCCCGAGGCATCCTCGGGCACCGCGATCTGCAGCGCACGGCCGTTGTCGATCGACTGCACCTCGCCGACCGACGGACCCCCGTCGAGCACCCGCGTCGTCAGCACGTCCCCATCGGGATCGCTGTCGTTGTCCAGGAGGGGAAGGATGGTGGTGCGGCCCGGCCGGACGCCGAGGTCGTCGTCGTTGGCGTCAGGCGGCGTGTTGATCTCGGACCGCTCCGGCAGGACGGTCTCGGTGGTCTCCTCGGTGGTCTGCTCGTCGTCCTCGGTCTCGCCTTCGGGAGGGGTGATCTCGTCCCAGTTGTCGACGCGCTGCAGGTCTTCGACGGCCATCCACGTGGCGCCGCCGACGACGTCGTTGAGCACCACGACGTCGCGGTTGACGCGGAACTTCAAGAGCGACGTCGGCTCGATGCCGTCGATGTCGACCGCGAGGTCGTCGCCGTCGCCCGCGCAGTCGCGCACGAACCGGCCCGACCCGGTCCAGGCGGCGTAGCCGCAGCCGTCGAGCCAGACCGGCTCTGCGGGGGCACCCTCGCCCCCGGCCTTCACCGTCGTGGGCTCGGAGCCGTCGAACGGCACGCGCACGAACGTCGACGCTGTCGAGAGCGACACCGCATCCGATGACGCGGAGGGCTGCTGCAGCACCGCGTTGCGTCCGCCGTCGACGACCGTCGCGCGGCCGTCCGCGATGACGGTGCCAGCGGCGGCGTCGAGCACGACCGGCTTGTCGCCCACCGCGGTGACCGACAGCTCGGCCTTGTCGTCGAGACCCGGCAGCGCGCTGCGGATCGGCTCCTCCGGCGTCTCGTCGGCCGCAAGCCGCACGGTGACGAGTTCGGAGCTGTCGGACGAGACCGCGTGGACCACGCCGTCGACGCCGACGGTGACATCCGCGCCCTTTCCGACGTTGACGGTCGGGTCGGTGCCCTCGATCTGGAAGGTGCCGGCGCTTTCGGCGGGCAGCACCCACAGATCGCCCGACGCGCGGTCGAGGATCGCGACGGTCGAGGCACCGAGCGCGACCTCCGCGTCGCCCGGGACGCTCGCCGCGCCTGCGAGCGCGACCATGCCGGGATCGATCACGCTGACCGCGGAGCCGGCGTTGTCGACGAGGAGGACCGTGCCGCCCGACTGGAGGATGTCGTAGTCATCGCTCGTCGTCCGCAGCCCGCCGTCGAGCACCTGCGACTCGTGGTTGAAATGGCCGACCATGAGGCTCGACTGCTTCGTGACCCAGACGCCGCCGTCATGGAGGTCGACCTCGGTGGTCGGGACACCCTGGTACACGAAGGCCAGCGTCGTGAGGGTGACGGCCGCGGCCGTGACCGCACCCGCCGAAGCGAGCGCACGCGGACGAGCGCGCAACCATGCGGAGGACCTCATCGAGCCTCGGCCTCCTGCGGGGTGTCGTGTCTCTCCGTGGCGTCGAGACCGGACGTGGGGCGTCCGGCGCTCACCGAAGACGTGGGGGATCAGTTCAGCCTAACCCGGCCCATCCCGTGCGATGAGACAGGTAGTGCCAACTCGGAATCGTATCCGCCCGGACGGTGCCGATCGATGGGGACAAAGACCCATCGATCGGCATGCGCTGGCGGGGGCGCCTCGCCGCGTCAGGACGCGGCGACGCCTTCGCGAGCGCCGACATACTCGCGCAGGTGCTGAGCGGTGAGCGTGTCGGCCGCCGCGACCAGGTCGGCCGGGGTGCCCTCGAACACGATCGCCCCGCCGTCGTGGCCGGCGCCGGGCCCGATGTCGATGATCCAGTCGGCGTGCGCCATGACCGCCTGGTGGTGCTCGATCACGATCACGCTGTTGCCGGCTTCGACCAGGCGATCGAGCATGCCGAGCATGTTCTGGACGTCGGCGAGGTGCAGTCCGGTCGTGGGCTCGTCGAGCACATAGATCGCACCCTTCTTGGCCATCGAGATCGCGAGCTTGAGGCGCTGCCGCTCACCGCCCGACAGCGTGTTGAGCGCCTGGCCGAGGGTCAGGTAGCCGAGGCCGACGTCGATCATGCGCACCAGGATGGTGTGCGCGGGGCCCTTGCCGAGGAACGCGGCCGCCTCGGTCGCCGACATCGCGAGCACCTCGGCGATGTTCTTGCCATCGAGGGTGTACTCCAGCACCTCGTCGCTGAAGCCCGAGCCTTCGCACAGCTCGCACAGTGTCTCGACGGTCTGCGTGAAGCCGAGGTTGGTGATGATCACGCCGAGGCCGCGGCATGCGGGGCACGCCCCTTCGGAGTTGGCGCTGAACAGCGCCGGCTTGACCCCGTTGGCCTTGGCGAACGCCGAGCGGATCGTGTCGAGGATGCCGGTATACGTGGCCGGACTCGAGCGCCGGTTGCCCTTGATCGGCGCCTGGTCGACCACGACGACATCGTCGAAGCCGGGCACGTTGCCGTGGATGAGCGACGACTTGCCGGAGCCGGCGACGCCGGTGACGACGGTCAGGATGCCGAGCGGCACGTCCACGTCGACCTCTTTGAGGTTGTGCTGGGTCGCGCCGCGGATCTCGAGCGCGCCCTTCGCGTCGCGGGTCGACTCCTTGAGCCGCGCTCGGTCGTCGAGGTGACGGCCCGTGATGGTGCCGGACGCGCGCAGGCCCGCGACATCCCCCTCGTACTGCACCTCGCCACCCGCGCGACCGGCGCCCGGCCCCAGATCGACCACGTGGTCGGCGATCTCGATCACCTCGGGCTTGTGCTCGACGACCAGCACGGTGTTGCCCTTGTCGCGCAGCAGCTTGAGCAGCCGGTTCATGCGCTCGATGTCGTGCGGGTGCAGGCCCGCCGTCGGCTCGTCGAACACGTAGCTGATGTCGGTCAGCGCCGAGCCGAGGTGCCGGATCATCTTGGTGCGCTGCGCCTCGCCGCCCGAGAGCGTGCCCGACGATCGGTCGAGCGACAGGTATCCGAGCCCGATGTCGATGAACGACGCGATCGTCTGACGCAGGCCCACCATCAGCGGCGCGACGGACGGGTCGTCCACCGTGTCGAGCCACGCCGCGAGATCCGTGATCTGCATGGCCGCGGCATCCGCGATGCTGGTCCCGTTGATCTTCGACGACCGCGCGCCCTCGTTGAGACGCGTGCCGCCGCAGTCGGGGCACGGCATGAACTTCACCGCTCGGTCGACGAAGGCGCGGACGTGCGGCTGCAGCGAGTCGCGGTCCTTCTGGAGGAACGACTTGGTGATCTTCGGCACGAGACCCTCGTAGGTCATGTTGATGCCGTTGATCTTGACCTTCGTCGGCTCCTTGTAGAGGAAGTCCGCGCGTTCCTGGTCGGTGTAGTCCTGGATGGGCTTGGCCGGATCGACGAAGCCCGACTCGGTGAACCCCTTCACCATCCAGCCGTCGACGTTGTAGCCCGGCACCGTCATCGCACCCTCGGCGAGCGACTTGGTCTTGTCGTACAGCTCCTCGAGGTCGACGTCGCTCACCTCGCCGAGGCCCTCGCAGCGCGGGCACATGCCGCCGGTGATCTCGAACGAGCGGCGCTCCTTGACCTTCTTGCCCGACTTCTCGAAGGTGACCGCGCCGGCGCCCGAGACAGACGGGATGTTGAACGAGAACGCCTGCGGCGAGCCCACGTGCGGCTGCCCGATGCGGCTGAACAGCAGCCGCAGCATCGCGTGCGCGTCGGTCGCCGTGCCCACCGTCGATCGCGCGTTCGAGCCCATGCGCTCCTGGTCGACGATGATCGCGGGGCTCACGTTCTCGAGCGCGTCGACCTCGGGGCGGCTGAGCTGCCCCATGAACTGCTGCACGAACGTCGGGTAGGTCTCGTTGATGAGCCGCTGCGACTCGTTCGCGATCGTGCCGAACACCAGCGACGACTTGCCCGACCCGCTCACCCCCGTGAAGACCGTGAGCCGGCGCTTCGGGATCTCGACCGACACGTTCTTGAGGTTGTTCTCGCGCGCACCCACGACCCGGATGACCTCGTGCGAATCGGCGACGTGCGAAGGGGGGTTCTCTGCCATGCCCACAGTCTGCCCGGCGATGCGGACACCGCGCTTCCTGAATCCTGCTCGATCCGTGTCCGGCCCCGGTCCCCTCCCCGGGTATGGGGCGCACCGCGAACGTTCGGGGCGCGCGGCGTGCCGGCGGCCGGGCTCCCTCCCGGGTTTGGGGCGCACCGCGAACGTTCGGGGCGCGCGGCGTGCGCCCCAAGGGGACGCCATGCGCCCCACACCCCGAGAACCCAGGACGGATGCCGCGGCTCGGCCGCGTCGGCGGGGGCACGCGTCGGCGGGGCCTGCGTCGGCTGGGGCGGCCGGGCTCCCTTCCGGGTTTGGGGCGCACCGCGAGCGTTTGGGGCGCGCACCGTGCGCCCCAAACGCACGCCATGCGCCCCACACCCCGAGAACCCAGGACGGATGCCGCGACTCAGGCCGCGTCGGGTTCCGCAGCGTCGCCGGCGTCGGCGGCGGGCTCGATCGCGAAGTTGTCGCGGAAGACGCAGGCCGGGTCGTACGCGGCCTTGATCGCCCGGAGGCGAGCGAGCGTCGCGGGCGGGAAGGCCTCGGCGATCCGCTCCGGCCGCTCGGACGAGTCGAAGCTCAGGTACATGCCGTCCACGTGCGCGGCGAGCGCGCGCCACTGGGCGTCGAGGCGGTCCGGGTGGGATCCGAGCGCCGCCACCGAGAAGTTCGCCGAGCGGTGCGCGTAGGCGGTCGCGTCCTCGGCGACGTCGGCCACCGCCCCGCCGACCGCGCGCAGCTGGAAGAACGGCACGGCGCCGGATTCCAGCATCCGTGCCGCCGCCGCGGCGAAGGCCGGCGTGACGTGCTCGATCAGCCCGGAGCGCGAGTGCGGCTCGCCGGCCCCGTGCTGCGGGCCGAGGTCGGCGTTCGCCATGATCTGCGCGTACGTCGTCAGCTGCACCGACTGCTGCACGAGCGGGGCGAGTTCGGCGAACGGCTGCAGGCGGGCGATGATCGTGTCGGGATCGTCGGAGTCGACCACGCCGTACAGCTGCACCACCTGCGGCTGCCCCGGTCGGGGGCCGCCGGTCAGCAGGAACAGCGTGAGATCTCGGGGCGACGACTCCACGATGCGGCCGTAGCCCTCGAGGAAGGCCGCGACGTCGTCGACCTGGAACGCGAGCTGCGCGTATCCCACCTGACCGACCTCGTCGACCTCGAACTCGAAGGCGGTGACGACGCCCACGTTGGCGCCGGCGCCCCGGACGGCCCAGAACAGCTCGGGGTGGGTCGAGGCGTCCGTCCGCACGATCGAGCCGTCGGCGAGCACCACCTCGGCCGCCCGCAGGTGGTCGATGGTGAGACCGTGCTCGCGCGCGAGCAGGCCGATGCCGCCCGCGGTGGCGAGCCCGCCGACGCCCACACCGCCGTAGTCGCCCGAGGTCAGCGCCCAGCCGCGCTCGCCCAGCACCGCGGCGACCTGCGCCCAGCGCGCGCCGGGTCCGATCCGCACGAGACGCCGCTCGGCGTCGAGCACCTGGATCTCATCGAGCCGCCGGAGGTCGATCACGATGCCGCCGTCGTTCGTGCTGCGGCCGCTGATGCCGTGGCCGCCGCTGCGGACCGAGAGCGGCAGTTCGGGATGCCGCCGCGCGAAGGCGATCGCCTGCCCGACCTGCTGCGGCGAGGCCGGCTGCAGCACGAGGCCCGGTGCGCCGCCGCGCATGTAGGTCGCGCGCACGTCGCCATAGTCGAAGTCGCCGGGCTCGATCGCCGTCAGTCCTGCCGGAACGTCGTCGTACGCGATGCCGTCACGACGGGCGGCGAGCGCAGCCGACGACCGCACCGGCGCCGCCGAGACGCCACGGATGCCGCGTTCCACCGCCACGAGCTCGCGGACCGCCGGCGCCACGTCCTCCCCGAAGCGCTGCAGCAGGTTCGGGTCGTCGCCCGCGAGGATGAAGGTGCCGATGCCGTCCTCGAGCGCGAGGCGCGCGAGACGCTCGGCGAACTCCCGGGGGTCGGCGGCGAGCTGCCCGACGTTCAGCAGGCGCCGGATCTCGCGCGGATCACGGCCGACGGACTGCGCGGCTTCGTCGATGGCGGCGTTCCCCTTGGCGAGGTCGCCGGGCTGCAGGTAGCCGAGCGAGGGCAGCCAGCCGTCGCCCTTGCGGCCGGTCAGCGCCAGCATGCGCGGCTTGTACGCCCCGATGTGGATCGGGATGTCGTGCGCGGGCCGCGGGCCGCGCTTCGCCCCGTGCACCCGGTGGTACCGGCCGTCGGTGAAGACGCCGCCACGCTCGTCGGTGCGCCAGAGCGCCCGGATGACGTCGATCGCCTCTTCGAGGGCCGTCACCGCCTGCCCGGGGGTGAGGCGCGCGCCTCCCATGGCCTCGATGGCGTCCCAGAAGCCGCCGGCGCCGAGCGCGAGGTCGAAACGCCCGCCCGAGAGCAGGTCGATGCTCGCCGCCGCACGCGCCACGACGGCGGGCGGCCGCAGCGGCACGTTGAGCACGTTCGGCGCGATCCGGATCGAGTCGGTGCGCGCCGCGACGAACGACATGAGCGTCCACGTGTCGAGGAACGCCGGCTGATACGGGTGGTCCTGGAAGGTGACGAGATCGAGCCCCGATGCCTCGGCCACCTGCGACAGCAGCACCGGGGCTTCGGGGGTCGCGGCCGCGGGCGTGATGAAGGCGCCGAATTCGAGAGAGTGTCCGTAGTCCATGGGGTCCTTTCAGCCGATGGCCGCGCTGCGGCGGATCGGCGCGGCCGTGGTCGCGGCCGGTGAGTCGAGGGCTGCCGGGCGCATGCCCGAGAGCAGGATGTCGAGCAGCAGGTCGCGGTCGGCAGGAGCGCCGAGACGCACGGCGTGCTCGACCCCGCAGATCAGGCGCTGAAGCTGGGCGACCGAGAGGTCGCGGCGCACCACGCCGTCCCGCTGCGCGCGCGAGAGCACCGCGTCGTACCCCGTGAAGACCTTGCCTCGCGCGACGGTGCATTCGTCGTGCAGGTCGGGGTCGGTGAGGGCGAGGTCCGTGAGCACGGTCTCGAGGCCGCTGTCCTGCAGTTGCAGCGTGAGCGCGTCTTCGAGGAATCCCCGGAACGCCGCGTGCGCATCGGGCTCGGCGACAGCGCGGTCTGCGGCGGCGCCCAGCCGCATCAGGGTTTCGACGCTGAGGGCCTCGATCAGGGCCCGGACGGTCGGGAAGTGGCGGTAGACGGTGCCGATCCCGACGCCGGCATCACGGGCGATGTCATTGAGGCGGAGGGTGCGGGCGTCGCGTCCGCGCGCGACCTCGAGGATGCGCTCACGGCTGCGAACGGCGTCGGCTCGGGGGCTCATGCCTCCAGCGTACACCCGAAACGGATAGACTATCCGTTTCTACGAAATCACCCGCCAGCAGCCGTCGACGTGGTCGTCGACCATGCCGGCGGACTGCATCAGCGCGTACATCGTCGTCGGTCCGACGAACCGGAAGCCGCGCTTGCGCAGGGCCTTGCTCAGAGCGTCCGACGCGGGAGTGGTGGCGGGCACCTCGGCGAACGTCGCCGGGCGACGGTGGGATGCCGGCGCGAACGACCACATGAATGCGTCGAGCTCACCCGGTTCGAGGTCGAGCACGAGCCGTGCGTTGGAGATCGTGGCCTCGATCTTGGCGCGATTGCGAATGATGCCGGCATCCGTCATCAGTCGCGCGATGTCGTCGTCGCCGAACGCCGCCACGGTCTCGGGCTCGAAGCCGGCGAACACCTCGCGGAAGCGCGGACGCTTGCGCAGGATCGTGATCCACGAGAGGCCGGCCTGGAAGCCTTCGAGGCTCATCTTCTCGAAGAGCGCCCGGTCGCCGTGCAGCGGCACGCCCCACTCCTCGTCGTGGTAGCGGGCGTACTCGAGGTCGTCGCCGACCCACGCGCAGCGCGCGCGGCCGTCGGCTCCGAGGCGGACGTCGATGCTCACCCGGTCAGACTATGCGCGGGCGCCGACGCCCGGTCGGCAGCGAAGAGGCCGATGGACGGCATCCCCCAACCTTCATGTGGAGGTCGCACCTTCGGTCGCCGGATGCCTCCCCCGTCGCTTACCGTGGAATGTCGGGCCTCTGCCGGGCCCGCGCTGGGAGGAAACGCCATGAAGATCGTCGCTTCGTCGGACTGGCGGGACGCCATCCCCTTCGACACTCTCGTGCTGGTCGCCGACGTCGTGCCCGGGGAGCCGACGCGGTGCTTCACGTGCGGCGCGGACTCCGAACCGCGGGAGCGCACCGAACTCTGGGCGTACAAGCACCGGCACCCGAAGAACCACGACGGCTACGTGCGGTTCTACTGCGCGGAGCACCGCCCGGTCATCCAGCGGCCGCCGGCTGCGGCATCCGTCGCCCCGGCGCGCGGAACCGGGCGACCTGCATCGCGTCCTGCAGCCGAGCGCCGCGTCTCGAAGCCCACGATCCCCGACCGCGTGCGCGCGATGTGCCCGAACTGCTTCGTCGAGGTATCAGCGACCGGCGAGTGCGGCATGTGCGGCTGGGCCGCCTGACCCGGACAGGGTCGCCGCATCCGTCCACTTCCGGGTTTGGGGCGCACCGCGCGCAGTTGGGGCGCACGGCGCACGCCCCGAACGTTCGCCGTGCGCCCCGAACCCGAGAGGACACGCCGGATGCCGCGGGCACAGCCGTCGACGACCGCGACGACTCGGAAGCCGCCTTCAGACGGAATATGTCCGGAACCCCGCGATTCCGGACACCCTTCCGCGCATCGTTACCGTTCCGTGACCTTCGCGGGCGGCAACCCCGCGGTCACTTCTTCTTGAGCGACTTCTCCGACACCGGCGCCTTGCCCGACGCGGCGAGCGCGCGGTAGTACTCGCGGGCCTCGTCCTGACGGGCGCGCTCGGCACCCGACGCGATGGGCGCCCGCACGTGCTCGGGCGCGAAGCCGTAGGCGTCGACCAGGTCCTGCGCGTGGGGGCGGAGCCGCGCGCAGAGGCGGTCGATGTAGCGGGAGACGGATGCCGCACGCTGCGCCGACAGACGCCCGCTGACGAGGTACCAGGCGAGGTGCTTCTCGATCAGGTGCATCCCGAACAGATCGCGCAGCCAGGTCAGCACCTGCGTGGTGCCTTCGTCGGAGACGCGGTTGACCCCGTCCGTGAACGCCTCCCACTGCAGCAGCTCGGCGTGGGCGCGAGCCGCCTCGATGAGCTCGGCCTGGTGGCTGTTGAACAGGGCCGCGGCCTCTGCCGGCGACAGCTTGGACGCCGGGCGCAGCGCCGCGGCGACATCGGCGACCATCCGCTGCACGCGACCGGCGAGCAGCTCGTGCTGCTGGTCCTCGCGTAGGCCCAGCTCCACCGAGCGTGCCGTCGAGCCGAAGTCGGCGACGGCCTGGCCGAGCTGACGCAGGCCCGCGCCGTGGAACAGCTTGCCGGCGGTCTGGCCGACGGCGAAGCGGGCCAGCTTCGCGGCATCCGCCCCCTTGAACTGCTTGGCGTAGTCCGACAGGAGGCGCTTGCCGACCAGCTGGAGCAGGACGTTGTTGTCGCCCTCGAAGGTGACGTAGACGTCGAGGTCCTGATGCAGGCCGACCAGGCGGTTCTCGGCGAGGAAGCCCGAGCCGCCGCACGCCTCACGGGCCTCCTGGATGGTGCTGAGCGCATTCCACGTGCTGAGCGGCTTCAGTGCCGCCGCGAGGGTCTCGAGATCCTCGCGCTCCTCGGAGGTGTCGGTGCGCCCCGAGAAGACCGCGTCGAACTTCCGCAGCAGCTCGTCGTGGCTGAAGAACTGCGCATAGTTCTGCGCGAGGAGGGGCAGCAGGCGCCGCTGGTGCTTGCCGTAGTCCAGCAGCACGACCTCTTCGGTACCGGCGCCCGAGTCGAACTGGCGGCGCTGGTTCGCGTACGTCAGCGCGATGCGCAGGGCGAGGGCGGTGCCGGTGGTCGCTGCGCCGTCGAGCGAGACGCGCCCCTGCACCAGCGCCCCGAGCATCGTGAAGAAGCGGCGACCGGGGCTCGGGATGTCGGACGTGTACGAGCCGTCCGCGGCGACCTGGCCGTAGCGGTCGAGCAGGTTGAAGCGCGGGACGCGCACCTGGTCGAACGCGAGCCGGCCGTTGTCGATGCCGTTGAGGCCGCCCTTGACGCCGTCGTCCTCGCTGATGATGCCGGGCAGCATGCTGCCCTCGTCATCGCGGATCGGCACGAAGAAGCAGTGCACGCCGTAGTTGACGCCGCCGGTGATGAGCTGCGCGAAGACCGTCGCCGCCTTGCCGTGCAGCGCGGCATTGCCGAGGTAGTCCTTGTACGCGCCGCGGAACGGCGTGTGGATCACGAACTCCTCGGTGTCGGCGTCGTAGGTCGCGGTCGTGCCGATGGCGGCGACATCCGATCCGTGCCCGGTCTCGGTCATCGCGAACGCACCCGGCAGGCTCACGTCGATGACGCCCGGCAGCCACGCCTCGTGGTGCTTCTGGGTGCCGAGCTGGAAGATCGCCGAGCCGAAGAGCCCCCACTGCACACCGGACTTGATCTGCAGGCTGGGGTCGGCGAGCACGAGCTCCTGGAAGCCCGCGAGGTTCGCCCCGTTGTCGTTCAGGCCGCCGTACTCCTCGGGGAAGGCGCGGCGCGAGCCGCCGTGCTCGACCAGCAGGTGCAGCTGCGTCAGCACGCGCTCCCGGTGCTCGGGCATCGGCTGCCCGTCGATGCGCCAGAAGGCGGGGTCCTTGATCATCTCGCGAGCCTCGCGGCGGGTGTCGCCCCATGTGCCGAGGAGGAGGTCGGTCACAGCGGCGATGTCTATGCGGGGATCGGATGCCTCAGCCGCCGTGTGCGGGGCGGTCGGGGCGCCACCGGCAGGCGTGCGCTTGCTGGTGGCGGGCTTTTTGGTGCGGACGGCGGCGTCGGCCATGTGCATCACCTCTCGGTGCGATGGACAGAAGGAAGGTCACCTCGACCGTAGGACCCCCACAAGCCCTGCTCAAAGCGACTGGTGGATGTCCACAACAGCTGTCCAAGACGGGGCGACGCCGCGTTGTGCGAGAGGCACAGGCGGGCGCCTTCACCGCCTGTTCGAGGGCGGTGGACGGTCGTAGGCTCATCGCCATGACGCCCCCGCCGACGGCCATCACGACCGCGTTCATCCCCGTCCACGACCCGCGCGCGGGAGCGCACTGGTACGCCGATGCCTTCGGCCTCGGCATCGGCGAGGAGACCGACGTCTCGAGTGTGCTCGCAGGCTCGCACGGCCAGGTGACGCTGATGGGCCCGAAGAGCGGCATCCACGTCGAGCCCGGTCTGCCGTGGGCGACGTGCAACTTCCGCGTCGACGACCTCGCGTCGGTGCACGAGCGGCTCGCCCGGCTCGGCGCGCACCCGACCGACGTGCTGGGCGACCCGGACCGCTGTCTGTTCTTCACCGCGACAGATCCCGACGGCAACACGATCCTCGTCACCGACCGCTGAGCCGAGGATGCCGGTGAGCCGGCGCCGCGGACACGCATGGGTGGTGCGGTGTCGGGGAGACGGCGCACAATGGGCGCGATGAACGCAGCCGTGACGCTCGCACCGTGGGGTCCCGCAGACCTGCCGCTGCTGGAGCGCGCCAACACGCCCGAGATGACGGCCCACCTGGGCGGGCCCGAGACGCCGGCGCAGCTCGAGGAGCGACAGCAGCGCTACCTGCGGCTCGGGGCCGCGGGCGAAGCCGCGATGTACCGGATCGAGCTCGACGGCACGCCCGTCGGCGGCATCGGCTACTGGCAGGTCGAGCACGAGGGTACGCCGGCGTGGGAGACGGGATGGCACGTCTTCCCCGAGTGGCAGGGGCGGGGCATCGCCCGCGCGGCGCTGCGGCTCGTCATCCGGCTGGTCGCCGCCCGGGGCGAGCGCGATCTGGTGGTCGCCTACCCGGGCGTCGACAATCCCCCGTCCAACGCGCTGTGCCGCACCGCCGGATTCGCGCATCACGGGTCGGGGAGCATGCCGTGGCGCGGCTCGGAACTCACGTTCAACGCCTGGGTGCTCGACATGGCGCCCCTCGACCTCGACAGCCGCGAGCCCGACCTCGACGAGCGGTTCGACGAAGGCGTGCTCGACGAGAAGGTGTGGTGGCCCTACTACCTCGCGCACTGGTCGACGCGCGAGCGGACCGCGGCACGGTACTCGGTGGCTCCGGAAGGGCTCGAGCTGCGCATCGACGCGGACACGCCCGCGTGGTCGCCGGAGTTCGACGGCGGGAACCGCGTGTCGCACCTGCAGACCGGCCAGTTCTCGGGACCATTGGGCGGTTCGATCGGGCAGCACCGCTTCCGCGACGGACTCGTCGTGCGCGAGGCGCAGCCCGAGCGCCGCCTGCATCTTCCGCACTACGGCGTGATCGAGGTGCGGATGGCCGCGGTGCGGCATCCCGACGCGATGGTCGCCTTCTGGCCGATCGGGTTCGAGGAGCGGCCCGACGACTGCGGCGAGATCTGCGTCGCCGAGATCTTCGGATCCGAGATCGACGCCGACGGCGGCTGGGTGGGTGTGGGCGTGAAGGCTCAGGACGATCCGCGTCTGCACCAGGACTTCGAGAAGATCCGTGTCGACGGCGACCTCACCGGCTTCCACGACTACGCCGTGGAGTGGACACCGGACGGGCTGCGCTTCTTCATCGACCATCGGTGGGTGAAGACCGTGAACCAGACGATCGACTACCCGATGCAGCTCATGCTCGACGTCTACGAGTTCCCCCGCGCGGACGGCACACGCGACCTCGCTGCGCTCCCCCACGTGCTGCGGGTCGACCGCGTGCGGACGTTCCCGCCGGCGTGACGCCCGCCGCCTGCGGCGGTTGCCGCGGGTGGTACGCGCGTTCCTCAAATGAGGAGCAGAGCCGGGATGAGGAGCGACACGCCGATGCCCGCTCCGCAGCTCGGCAGAGATCCTCAACTGAGGACCGCCCGCGCGGACGGCACACGCGACCTCGCTGCGCTCCCCCACGTGCTGCGGGTCGACCGCGTGCGGACGTTCCCGCCGGCGTGACGCCCGCCGCCTGCGGCGGTTGCCGCGGGTGGTACGCGTGTTCCTCAAATGAGGAGCAGAGCCGGGATGAGGGGCGACACGCCGCCGCGCGCTCCGCATTTCGGCACAGCTCCTCAATTGAGGAAAGCTCGCGGCGGTCAGAAGAGCCCGACGATGCGGCCGTCGTCGTCGACGTCGATCGTGTTCGCGGCCGGAACCGCGGGCAGGCCGGGCATCGTCATGATGTCGCCGCAGACCATCACCACGAAGCGCGCGCCGGCGGCGAGGCGCACCTCGCGAACGTCGACGGCGTGTCCGGTCGGCGCACCGCGCAGCTTCGGGTCGGTCGAGAACGAGTACTGGGTCTTCGCGACGCACACCGGATAGCCGCCGTACCCGTCGTCCTGCAGGCGCTTGATCTGAGCCCGCACCGCCGTCGAGGCCGTCACCTCCGAGGCTCCGTAGATGCGTGTCGCGATCGCGCTCATCTTGTGCCACAGCGTCGCATCGTCGGGGTAGGTGAAGCGGAGGCCCCCGGCTTCCTGGGCCGTACCCACGCCCGAAGCCGCATCAGCGCCCCGAGCCGCATCAGCGCCCCGAGCCGCATCAGCGCCCCGAGCCGCATCAGCGCCCCGAGCCGCATCAGCGCCCGGAGCCGCATCAGCGCCCGAAGCCGCATCCGCGCCCCGAGCCGTACCCACGCCCGGAGCCGCATCAGCGCCCGAAGCCGCATCAGCGCCCGAAGCCGCATCCGGTCCCCGAACTGCATCGGGGGCACCGCAGAGCCGCACCACCTCGCGCGCGAGGCTCTCGGCGCCCGCGCCGCCCTCGGCGAAGTGCCTCGCAACCACGGCCGTGACCCCGATGGCCTCCGACGCGGCGACCAGCGCTGCGATCTCGGCATCCGTGTCTTCCGCGCGATGGTTGATCGCGACGACCGCCGGGATCCCCCACGTCTCGCGGATGGTCTTCAGGTGCCGCACCAGGTTGGCCGTGCCGTGCTCGAGCGCCGCGACGTTCTCGTGCGGCAGGTCGGCGACCTCCACACCGCCGTGGTACTTCATCGCGCGCACGGTCGCGACGACGACGGCCACGTCGGGCCGGAGGCCGGTCGTGCGGCACAGGATGTCGACGAACTTCTCCGCGCCGAGATCGGCGCCGAACCCCGCCTCGGTGACGACGTAGTCGGCCATGCGCAGCGCGGAGTCCGTGGCGAGGTACGAGTTGCAGCCGTGCGCGATGTTGGCGAACGGTCCGCCGTGCACGAACGCCGGCGTGTGCTCGAGCGTCTGGACGAGGTTGGGGGCGAGCGCATCACGAAGGATCGCCGCCATCGCGCCGTGCGCTCTGAGGTCGCGCGCGCGCACCGGCGTACGGTCTCGGGTGTACGCGACCACGATCTCGCCGAGGCGCTCCTTGAGGTCGGCGAGGTCGGTGGCGAGGCAGAAGATGGCCA
The DNA here is from genome assembly GCF_044987475.1 of Microbacterium sp. ZW CA_36. Lineage (NCBI taxonomy): Bacteria > Bacillati > Actinomycetota > Actinomycetes > Micrococcales > Microbacteriaceae > Microbacterium > Microbacterium sp. ZW CA_36. Next base: position 28,543 of record NZ_JBJDRL010000027.1, on the reverse strand, counting down.
TCACCTCGCTCGCCACGACGATGTCGAAGCCGTCCTCTCGGGGGTAGCCGTTCGACGGCCCGCCGAGGCCGATCACGGCGTCGCGGAGGGCACGGTCGTTGACGTCGAGCACGCGCCGCCAGGTCACCCGGCGCACATCGATGCCCAGCGCGTTGCCGTGGTGCACGTGGTTGTCGATGAGCGCGGCGAGCAGGTTCGTCGCGATGCCGATCGCCGAGAAGTCTCCGGTGAAGTGGAGGTTGATGTCTTCCATGGGCACGACCTGCGCGTACCCGCCGCCGGCGGCACCGCCCTTCATGCCGAACACCGGCCCGAGCGCGGGCTCGCGCAGGCAGATCATGGCCCGTTCGCCGATACGTCTGAGCGCGTCGCCGAGCCCGACGGTGGTCGTGGTCTTGCCCTCACCGGCCGGCGTCGGCGACACCGCCGTCATCAGCACAAGCCGCCCGCGGGGTCTGTCGCGAAGAGTCCGCAGGTGCCGCAGGGACACCTTCGCCTTGTAGCGGCCGTACGGCTCCAACTCGTCGTCGGGGATGCCGAGATCCTCGGCGATCCTCCCGATCGGCCAGAGGTCTGCCTGCTGTGCGATCTCGATGTTGCTCGTGGCCACGCTCGCTCCCGGTGCGGGCGCCGTCGCCCGTCGCGCCCAGCCTAAGTGCACGGGCTGTTCGTCGGCCGTCGCCGCGACCCGCGCCGTCGAGTTCATGTGCACTCGCCGAGTGCACATGACACGCGCGCGAACGGCGTGGCGCTCGGCGAGTGCACACGAAGCGCGCGACCGGCGCCTTCCGGATCGGGCGGCGCTGCCTGTGGCGCGGCTGCGGACCGCTGTCTACCGTGGAGCCATGGCGTCCGCAGAGGTGCGCAGGGCCACGGTCGACGACGCCGAGCGCGTCGCGAGGCTGCTGCATGATTTCAACACGGAGTTCGACACCGACTCTCCAGGTCCCGTCGTGCTGGCCGAGCGCCTGCGCAACTTGCTCGCCGGGCCGCAGACGTTCGCACTGCTGGGCGGAGAGCCCGCGCGCGGCGTCGCGCTCGTGACGCTGCGCCCCAACGTCTGGTACCCGGGACCGGTGGCCCTGCTCGACGAGATGTACGTCGCGCCCGAGGCGCGCGGGGCGGGTATCGGCGGAGCGATCGTGGCGCGCCTGGTCGCCGACTGCCGCCGAGACGGGGTGTCGGCCATCGAGATCAACGTCGACGAGGGCGACGTCGATGCGCAGCGCTTCTACGAACACCACGGCTTTCACGGGTCCGACCCGCAGACCGATGAGCGGGCGTACTACTTCTTCCAGGAGCTGTGAGCCGTCTACCCCCACGTTCGCCGTGGTGCGGTGCGCAGTCCTCGTCCCCTGGCGAACTCCGTCCACGTCATGTGTTCTCGCCGAACGCACACGATGTCGTCGCGCGTGACGTGTGATCTCGGGGAGGGCACATGACGTGCACAGCGCCCGGCACGCAGGGACGGATGCCGCGCCGCAAGGTCGCGGCGCAGCATCCGTCTCAGCGGCTCAGAGCGACAGCCCGTGCCCGAAGCGGAACAGCGGCTCGGCGGTGTCGAACGGCACGTCGGGGCGCGAGGCCTCGACCGCCGCCATCGACGAGGGGATGTCGAACGGCAGCTTGCCCTGTGCGGGTGCGGCGCCGCTCAGCACGTCGAGCAGCGCCGTGGCGCTCGCACCCCAGTTGCCGACGACCGCGTGCGCGGTCTCGACCACGGGGCCGAGGATCGCGGGGCGATCGAGGAACACGTCGACCACTGTCGGCACCGCCGCGGCGACCTCCGCGATGTGTGCGAGCAGCTCGGCGGGGAACTCGAGCGAACCTGCGTGGAAGAAGTTCTCGAACATCGTCTCGCGCTGCTCGAACGGCGCCTGCAGGCGCAGGATCGCGACATCCGCCTCGGCGGGCGACGCGACGACCTGCCCGTAGGCCGCGGCCGCCTCGGGGGCGATGCCCTCGACGTACAGCTTCGCCCCGCGCGCGAACGGCAGCGCCGCGTCGCGGTTGGCCAGCACGGTGATCGACGCGCGCTGCGCGGCATCGCCCTCGGCACGGAACTCGGCCGAGCCCACGATCGCGTCGGCCGCTCCGGCGTCGACGTACGGGTTCTCGAACAGGCCGAGGAGGAACTTCTCGCGCAGCAGGCGGCGCGCCGAGACATCGAGGCGGTCCTCGGCGATGCGGCCCTCGCCCACCAGCTCGACCACGAGCTCGGGGCACGCTTCGCCGCCGAACTGGTCGGCGCCGGCATCCAGGATCCTCAGCACACGCTCGGCCGGAGTGAGGTGCTCGACACCCCACGCGCGGGCGGGGAACGGCTGCCCGAAGATCGCGGCGTCGTTGACGAGGCCCCAATCGGTGCACACGATGCCGTCGAAGCCGTAGCGCTCGCGCAGCAGGCCGGTGAGCACCGACTTGTTGAAGCCGAAGCCGACCTCTTCGTACTCGGTGCCGACCGGCATGCCGTAGTACGGCATGACCTGGCGCACGCCGGCCTCGAAGGCCGCCTCGAACGGCTTGAGGTGCAATTCGAACTGTCCGCCCGGGTAGACCTGCTCGCGCCCGTACGCGAAGTGCGGGTCTTCGCCGTCCTTCTGCGGACCGCCGCCGGGGAAGTGCTTGACCATGGTCGAGACCGCGCCCGGACCGAACGACTCGCCGTTCTGGAACCCACGGATGTACGCGGCGCCGAGCTCGCCCGACAGCTCCGCGTCCTCGCCGAAGGTCTGGAGCGCACGCGCCCAGCGGGGCTCGGTCGCGAGGTCGACCTGCGGGTGCAGTGCGACGCGGATGCCGACCGCGGTGTACTCCTGGCGCGCGATGTCGCCGAACCGCTCGACGAGCGCCGCGTCGCGCGTCGCGGCGAGGCCCAGCGCGTCGGGCCACTGCGAGAACGGACCCGCGAGCATCGCCGCACCCGGGTTCTCGGTGAACGAGTGGCGCGGATCGGTGGAGATCGTCACGGGGATGCCGAGTCGAGTGGATGCCGCGAGCTCCTGCAGCTTGTTGTGCCAGTGGGCGATCGCACCCGCGGTAGGGGCGACGCCGAGCAGGTTGAAGTGCGTCATGCCCTTCTCGAGCACGTACTCGCGGTTCGACGGCAGACCGAACACCGGGTCGGCCTCGGCGAGCTCGCCGTCCTCGCCCATCGTGATCATGGTCTGGAAGAGGAGGCCCGCCTTCTCCTCCAGCGTCATCTCTGCCAGCAGCAGCTCGACGCGCTCGGCGACGGGCAGGCTCGCGTCGAGCCACGGGCGGTCGGCAACGGCCGAGGTCGCGGCATCCGTTGTGGTGGTGTCGGTCATCACTTCACTCCCTTGATGCGGTAGACGAGCACGGCGCCGGCGAGGGCGACGAGCGCGCCGAAGAGGTAATACGTGGTGTAGCCGCCGAGCGGCGTGGTGGCGCCGATCGCGATGATGCCGGGAGCGATGGCCGGCGCGATCGACTGCGGAAGCGCGTTGGCGATGTTGAGCACGCCGAGGTCCTTCGCGGTGTCATCGGGGTTCGGCAGCACCTCGGTCGCGAGGGCGAGGTCGACCGACATGAACGAGCCGGCGCCGAGGCCGATGATCGCCTGGGCGATGAGCACCACCGCGACGCTCGGCGCGAACGCGAGGGTCACGAGACCGACGACCATGATGACCCCGGCGATGGCGACGAACGGGCGGCGCTTGCCGATCTTGTCGGACAGCACGCCGCCCAGCGGGCCCGAGATCGCCATGGCGAGCATGGAGGCGAGGTTGGCGATGAGGATCGTCGAGATCGCGGTCTGCTCGTCGAGACCGAACTTCTCGGTGAGGTAGAAGGGCAGGAACGTGGCGATGCCGGCGTAGCCGAACATGACGAGGAACTTGGTGAGCCAGGTCCAGCCGAAGTCGGGGTGCTTGCGCGGGTTGAAGACGAACGAGCCGAAGAACTGCCCGACCGTGAACTTCTGGGCGGGCTTCTCGTCGAGGCGGCGGTCCTTCAGGACGAGGACGAACAGCACCGAGAGCACGGTGGCGATGGCGGCCGGCACCACGAAGCGCGCGAAGTCGTCCGACAGGAAGTTCACCAGGAACGAGCCCGCGAGGATGCCGAGGGGCGTTGTGAGCCCGATGATGCCCGACACCTTGCCGCGGCCGCTGACCGGCACCTGGTCGGGCAGCGTCGCGTTCGCCGCCGCGAGGACCGCGTTCATCGAGGTCTGCACGAGGCACCAGGCGATGAGGACGACCCACACCGAGTTCGCGACGCCGATGAGCGCGAACCCGCCGAGTCCGACGAGCGTGCCGCCGAGGATCCAGGGCCGGCGCATGCCGAAGCGCGACGTCGTGCGGTCGGAGAGGCGGCCTGCGAGCGGGTTCGCGATGAGGGCGAACAGCGCGCCGACACCCATGATCAGGCCGAGCTGCGCCGTGGCCTCTTCGGGCGTCGCGGTGATGTGCTGCACCTTGAAGGCCATGGACACGAGCACCGGCGTGAGCAGTGCGAGATAGACGCCGAAGTTGACGGCGGCAAGGCCGGGTGTGTAACCGCGCGGGGTCTTGTCGGGCGTGGTGCCGGGGGCCTTGAAGCCGGTCGTGCCGGCGGCGGCGATCGTCGCGGCGGGCGACAGCTCTGTCATCGGAGTCCTTTCTCGGGTGCGGCGCGCGTCGGCTCCGACGCGCGTCACTGCACGACGATACATGAATCCCGACCGATTGGTAACTGAAACCAGACCGATTGGTAAGGCCCCGGCGGTAGGATGGATGGGCATCGGACAGACGCGGAGAGGCGGTGCCACCACGTGACCACCACTGCGGCGCCGGGCGCCATCCGCACCGCGCGCACCGAGCGCACGCGAGCCGCCATCGTGGCCGCCGCGCACGATGCCTTCGTGACCCGCGGGTACCGCGCCACCTCGCTCCGCGATGTCGCTGCCGCCGCCGGCATCAGCCACCCGGGACTCCTCCGCCATTTCGCCACCAAGGACGAGGTGCTCGCCGCCGTCGTGGATCTCTTCGAGCGCGACAACGAGCTGGAGCTGCTCGAGCGGATGGCCTCCGAAGACCCGGGGACCCTCGCGTACAGCGAAGTGGCACGGCGCAACGAGACAGTGCCCGGCTATCTCGCGCTGTTCGCGGCGCTCACGGGCGAGGCCTCCACTCCCCGTCATCCCGCGCACCGGATCATGCGCGATCGCTACGCGCGCCTGCGAGACCAGTCGACCGACGTGATCGAGGAAGCCATCGCGCAGGACACGGTCGCCGCCGACCGCGACCCGGCGGGCGAGGCGGTGCGCGTCGCGGCCGCCTGGGACGGACTGCAGCTGCTGGCGCAGTACCTGCCCGACCGCGTCGACATCGTCGAGGCGCTGGAGACCCACGAGGGGTCACTGGCCCTGCCCGTCGGCTGGCGCGAGCCCGACGAGGCAGGGCCGACCGGCACCCCCGCACCGGTGCCGTCGATGCCGTCGTTCATGCCGGCAGCCATGGAATCGCCGCTGGGTTACCGGGTCGGACGCGAGCGCCGTGGACTCATCCTCGACGGCGCGACCGCGCTCTTCGCCGAGGAGGGGTACGGCGACACCAGCCTCCGCGACATCGCGGAGCGCGTCGGCGTCTCGAAATCGACGCTGCTGCACTATTACGGCTCGAAGGAGGAACTCCTCAGCGCCGTGCTCAGCCACCGCGATCGCCTCATCGAGTCGCGCGACTCGTACACGCCCGCCGACCGCGCGGCCGACGAGCTGCGAGCCCTCTCTCGCGGGGCGACGGAGAACGCCGCGAAGGCGCCGGGGCTCATCGAGGTGTACGCCGTGCTCTCGTGCGAGGCCGTCCCGGCTGATCACGCGGCGCATGCGTACTTCGAGGAACGCTTCCGCGGGGTCGTCGACCACTTCGCGGCGCTGTTCCGCGCGGCTCAGGAGGACGGCGATCTGCCGGCCCACCGCGATCCCGAGTTCGAGGCGGTCTGGCTCACCGCGCTGTGGGACGGGCTGCAGTACCAGTGGCTCTACGACCGCGACGCGGTGGATGTCGCCGCCCACCTCGACGCCCACCTCGACGACGTGCTGCCGCGGCGCTGAGCCGCGTCAGTCGGCAGATGAGGGCTCGCGCCGCGGGGAATCTGGAGTCCTCAGACCTCGCGGTACTCGCTCCCAGGGGGCCGGCGGCCGACTCGTCGTCGTCGGTCGCAGGGTGACCGATCGCGCCACCGGGAGATCAACGCCAGAACAGCGCTATGGCGACGTTCCCCATGGCCAGCACGCCGGCGCCGATCAGAAGCGGCTTGAGTCCGCCGTCGTCATCGCCTCGGCGCTGGAGCCGTCGGGAACGCACCAAGCCGACGATCGACAGAGTCAGCACCACGAGTGCCACCGCGAGCTTCGCGACGATCTTCCACCGGTCCACTTCGAGGTCCGACACCTCACGGACGGCGACAAGCGCGAGCCCGGTGACCAGCGCCACCGTCGAGCCGATCACGAGCGGCAGGAAGTCGAACCCGCGCTTCCAGGGCATCTGGAGGATGTACGAGCCGATGACAGCGGCGAGGCCCACTATATGCGCGAAGACGAGGACGAGACGGATGATCTCCATGGGCGGCATGGTCGGACTCCTAGGTAAGTGAGCGTTTACTCACTAGGATGGATGAACGTACCTCGACGCGTCAAATCACTGCGTCGGATCAAGCAGAGGACGACATGAACGCCCGTGAACGCATCTTGGATGCCGCCGCTTCGGTGCTGCGCGAGCGTGGACTTGCAGCCGCCACCACGCGCGAGATCGCACGCGCCGCGGGCTGCTCGGAGGGATTGCTCTACAAGCATTTCGCCGACAAGCAGGAGATCTTCATGGCGGTGTTGGGCGAACGGATGCCTCGCCTCGCCAGTCCCGCTTCCCTCGTCGGCACATCCGGTGTCGTCGCCAATCTCGAGACGCTGGTCGCGCAGCTGATGGACTTCTACGTGCAGAGCTTCCCCATGGCGGCTTCCATCTTCGGCACCCCTTCCCTACGCGACGCGCACCGCACCGACATCGGACGACACGGCGGCGGGCCGGACCGACCCGCGGCCCTTGTCAAGACCTATCTGGACGCCGAGGTTGCCGCCGGCCGGCTCAGCGAAAGCGTTGATACGGAGGCTCTCGCGCGTGTGCTGACCGGCGCTGCGCTGTTCGAGGCGTTCCAGGCGACGTACCGGGGGGAAGAAGCGATCGCAGACGCCGACGCGACCGCGCACCGTATCGTCGGGGCCGTCGAGGCCGGCCTCAGCGAACCAGCCGATCTCACCTGACGTCGAGTCGCGAGGCTGCCTGGGCGCCGGCGCCGACCGCGTCGGAGGTGATCGCAAACCCGTCGGCCGGTCGCCGCAGACTGCGCGCCGAGACGGCCCCGTTCTCGCCACCGTCGCCTACTCGGACGGAATTCCCTGCGGGTACACGACGGCCTTGAGCGAGTCGGGCACGCGGGACGCGAGCGTGAGGGCGTCCTGGGTCTGCTCGAGCGGGAAGCGGTGGGTGACCAGCGTCGAGACGTCCACGCGCCCCGACGAGACGAGCGAGATCGCAATCGGCCACGTGTGCGCGTACCGGTTGACGAGCGCGATCGAGATCTCCTTCACGTTCAGACGCGACAGCGGGAGCGACACGTCCTGCTTCGGCATCCCGACCATCGCCGCCCGTCCCCCGTTTCGCAGCCGCCACAGTCCCTGCGCCAGCACGCTCGGCGCACCCGAGCACTCGAGAAGGACGTCGGCGTCCTCGTGCCCGGGGCCTTCGCCGATCGCTCCGCTGCGCTCGACATCGAAGCCGAGCTCGCGGGCCTTATCGAGGCGGAACTCGGCGACGTCGCTGACCACGACCGACGATGCTCCGAGCGCTCGTGCGACCTGCGCCGCGAGGATGCCGACCGGCCCCGCGCCCGACACCCGCACCCGTTCGCCGGCACGCAGGTCTGCGCGGCGACAGGCCCAGATGCCGACGGAGAGCGGCTCGCAGAGCGCGGCCTCTTCGTACGACATGGCGTCCGGCACCACGAAGAGGTTGCGCTCGTCGAGCGCGACCCGCTGGACCAGCGCGCCGTCGTACGGCGGTGTCGCCAGGAACTTCAGTCGCGGGCAGAGGTGGTAGCGCCCCGCGAGACAGTCCTCGCAGTCGCGGCACGGCGTGCCCGGCTCGATGGCGACGCGGTCGCCCACGGCGACCTGGGTCACGCCCTCGCCGATCGCCACCACCCGGCCCGACACCTCGTGGCCGAGGATGAGCGGACCGTCGACCACCCAGTCGCCGATCCGCCCGTGCGTGAAGTACGCCGTGTCGGACCCGCAGACTCCGACCGCCTCGATCGCGACGACGGCGTCGCGTGGCCCGGGCTGGGGCTCGGGGAGGTCGCGGATCTCGATGCGGCCCAGCTCCGGCATGACGGCTGCGAGATTGCTCATCACGTTCCTTCCTGCGGGACGAGCGTCCCGCTCAAGATCTTCCCGTTTCCGCGCCTCGATGCGCACCGGTCAGGACAGTCCGAGCGCGATCCTTCCCGATATGACCGCGTTTGTCACCGCCTCGGCCGGGACCTTCCGAACTCACCAGCCGTTCGCGGCCGGCTGGATCGGCGCTGCCGGGCGGTCTTTCGCTCAGGCGGCGGCGACCCGGCTGCCCGACGCTACGCGGCGCGGCCGATGACCTCGAGCACGGCCTCGCCGTAGGCCTCGCGCTTCTTGGCACCGATGCCCGAGACCCCGTCGAGGTCGGCGAGGCTGCCGGGGCGGCGCTCGGCGAGCGCTCGCAGGGTGGCATCGCCGAAGACGATGTAGGCGGGCACGCCGAGCTCTTTCGCGACACCGGCGCGCCAGGCGCGCAGCGCCTCGAACACGCCGAGGTTCGCCGGGTCGAGGTTCGCGAGTGCCGTGGTCTTGCGCACGCGTGCGACACCACCGGAGCGGCCCATGACGTCGCGGCGCAGCGGCACCGGCGTCTCGCCGCGGAGGACGCCGGCGGCAGGCTCGCCCAGTGCGAGCGTGCCGTATTCACCGCGGGCGACCAGGATGCCGCGGGCCAGCAGCTGCCGGATGACACTGCGCCAGTCCTGCTCGCTGAGGTCGGCACCGAGGCCGTACGTCGAGAGCTTGTCGTGACCCTGCTGGCGGACGCGGTCGGTGGACCCGCCGCGCAGGATGTCGATGAGGTGGCCGGCTCCGAACGCCTGGCCGCGCTCGCGCTGCAGCCGCACGATCGTCGACAGCAGCTTCTGAGCGGGGACGAGACCGTCCCACGTCTCGGGCGCTTCGAGGCAGGTGTCGCAGTTGCCGCAGGGCGCGGAGGCCTCGCCGAAGTAGTCGAGCAGGTTCTGGCGGCGGCATCCGATCGTCTCGCAGAGAGCCAGCATCGCGTCGAGGTGCTGACCGAGACGGGTCTTGAAGGCGCGATCCCCCGGCGACTGGTCGATCATGCGCCGCTGCTGCACCACGTCGCCGAGCCCGTAGGCCATCCACGCGACGGACGGCTCGCCGTCGCGGCCCGCGCGACCGGTCTCCTGGTAGTAGCCCTCGACGGACTTGGGGAGGTCGATGTGCGCGACGAACCGGACGTCGGGCTTGTCGATGCCCATGCCGAAGGCGATCGTCGCCACCATGACGACGCCGTCCTCGCGGAGGAATCGCGACTGGTTGGCGGCGCGCGTCTCGGCGGGAAGACCCGCGTGATAGGGCAGCGCGTCGACGCCCTGCGCGGACAGGAACTCGGCGGTCTGCTCGACCGACTTGCGGCTCAATGCGTACACGATGCCGGCCGATCCCACGCCCTGCGACCGGATGAAGGCGACGAGCTGGCGCCGCGGGTCGGACTTCGCCTCGATGCGGTACTGGATGTTCGGCCGGTCGAAGCTCGACACGAAGTGCCGGGCCTGCGGCAGCTGTAGCCGCTCCGTCATCTCGCGGTGCGTGGCGGGCGTCGCGGTGGCGGTGAGCGCGAGGCGCGGCACGCCGGGGAACCGCTCGGCGAGCGCGCCCAGCGCCAGGTAGTCCGGCCGGAAGTCGTGGCCCCACTGCGACACGCAGTGCGCCTCGTCGATCGCGATGACACTGAGCTTTCCGCGCCCGAGGAACCGCAGGGTGGTCTCGGTGTTGAGCCGTTCGGGAGCGACGTACAGCAGGTCGAGCTCGCCGGCCAGGTACGCGCGCTCGACGGCGGCGCGCTCGGGCGGCGCCTGCGTCGAATTGAGATAGGCCGCGCGCACGCCGTTGGCGACGAGGGCGTCGACCTGGTCATGCATCAGAGCGATGAGGGGGCTCACGACGAGCCCGGTGCCGGGACGCACCAGCGCCGGCACCTGGTAGCAGACGCTCTTGCCACCGCCGGTGGGCATGAGCACGACGGCGTCACCGCCCGAGATCACCTGGTCGACGATCGCCGCCTGCTCGCCGCGGAACGCGTCGTACCCGTAGACCTCTCGCAGTACGGTGCGCGGGTCGGCGCCGGTGAAGTCGCGTCGCGGACCAGCACCGGCGAACGGGTCGAGGTCGGCCGAGCCCCCGGCGCCGAAGTCGGGCGGCGGCTGCCAGCCGTCCTCCGGCGGCGCCCATGCGTCGTCCGGCGGGGGCGCATCGCCGAACTCGGGAGGCAGGAGGTCAGGCTCCCACGCGAGATCGGCGTACGGGTCGCCCTGCGGGATGGTCACCCGTCCCAGCGTAGCCGCGGCATCCGACGCGGTCCCCTCTGCGAGCGAGCCGGCGGAGAACCCGAGGTGATCCGGCCGACAGGCCCTCTGGGGAGGAACCGGCAGACGATGACGAACGGACTCAGCGGTCCTCAACTGAGGAACTGAGCCCGGATGAGGGGCGACACGCCGCGCCCCGATCCGCATCTCGGCGCAGCTCCTCAGTTGAGGACACGGAATGCGGGCAACCGGCATCCGCTCGGCGCAGCTCCTCAGTTGAGGACACCGATTGCGGGCAACCGGCATCCGCTCGGCGCAGCTCCTCAGTTGAGGACACGGATTGCGGCAACCGGCATCCGCTCGGCGCCGCTCCTGGCGCTCAGCACCACTTGGCGGCGATCGCGGTGATGACGGTGAGGTTGCGGCTGGTGGCGACGCCGAGCAGCTTCGCCGCGCCGAGCGGATCGACCGTGCCGGCCTGGTAGCCGGGCCCGAGCAGGGCGTGCGCGACGCGTCCGCGCACCACCATGCCGCCGGCATCCGTTGCGAGCCCTTCCACTCGTGCCACGACGTCGCGCGGCAGCTCATCCTTGAGCAGATAGACGTAGTGCCGCTCGAGCCCGGGGTGCTCGGCGCTGAGCGCCGCCGCCTCGCGGGCGATGTCGGCGACCTCGGCCGTGGTGAACACCATCGTCGGAACGTCGAACCCGCGGTCGGCGGCGAAGGCATCCGCGAGCGTCTTCTCGATCTTCGCCCGCGAGCGCATCGGGGTGGTGAACCGCACGTTGCCGGTGTTGATGTGCGTCTCGACATCGGTGAACCCGCTGCTCTCGACGACCCGCCGGATGTCTTCCTTCGCGAACTTCCGGTTGGCGCCGAGGTTGATCGCGCGCAGGAACGCCACATAGGTCGGCATGACGCCATCATCCCGGACGCGCCGGGCCGGCGCCTCACCCCCGGCGCCTCACGCGGCACATCCACGCGAAAACGGGGCATCCGTTATCGTCGTCGTCATGCAATGCCTGTGACCCGCCTCCGTCACCCACCCGTACACAGCGATCCGCACGGTCGCTGATTCCGGACCGTCTCGGGACGCTCGTCGCGCCGCGTCGGGCGCTCGGCCGGGTATGCCCCCGCCGACCCCGGACGTCCTCGAAAGGCATCGCATGTTCTCCTCCTCGTCCCTGCCGCTGCGCGGCAAGACCGCCCTCGTCACCGGCGTCTCACGCCGGCGCGGCATCGGCTACGCCGTCGCGATCCAGTTCGCGCGACTCGGCGCCGACGTCTTCCTCCACCACTACCGCCCGCACGACATGCGCCTGCCGTGGGGCGGCGACGACCTCGACGCCGTGCGCGAGGGCCTGCGGGCAGAGCTCACCCCGGGTGCGCAGCTCGGTGACGTGAGCGCCGACCTGCGGGAGGCGGCATCCGTCCCCCTCACCATCGACGCGGCGCGGGCGCTCACCGGACGACTCGACGTCCTGGTGTGCAACCACGCGCAGTCGGGCGATGACGGATCGATCCTCGACATGACGGCCGACCGGCTCGACGCGTTCTGGCAGACCAATGCCCGCTCGACGATTCTGCTCACGCGCGAGTTCGCCGCGCTGCACGCCGGCGACGGGATCGCCGCCCGGCCCGGCGAGCGCGCGGAACGTCGCGGACCCTTCGCGGAGCCGGTCGGGCGGGTGTTCTGGATGACGTCGGGGCAGATCCACGGTCCGATGCGCGGCGAGGTCGCGTACGCGGCGAGCAAGGCGGCCCTCGCCGGCGTCACGAAGACGGTGGCGGCGGAGCTGCTCGACCTCGGGATCATCCTCAACACGATCGACCCCGGCCCCGTCAACACCGGCTACCTCGACCCCGAGACGGCCGATCGGCCGCTGGAGGAGATCGAGGAGTGGATGCGGTCGACCCCGTTCGGCCGCTATGGCGAGCCCGCCGATCCCGCGCGGCTCATCGGCTGGCTCGCGACGCCCGAGGGCGCCTGGGTGGTCGGCCAGGTGCTGACCTCGGACGGCGGCCTCGGCCTGGGCTGAGCACCCCGGCCACCCCGGGCCGCGGCATCCACGCCACGGCCGCGGCTCAGAGCCGGACGACCTCGGTCACGCGCACCACGGCCGCGCCGGTCTCTTCGGATGCGGCCAGCTCGACGACGCCCCGGATACGCCAGTCGTGGTCGCCGGCGGGGTCGTCGATCGTCTGCTCGATGCGCCAGACACCGGATGCCGCGGCATCCGTCTCGTCCACCGTCACGAGTCGCGGCGACCGTGCCGGCCCGCCGGTGAGGATCTCGTCGTGCTCGTCGAAGTACGCGTCCAGCGCGGCCGGCCAGTCCACGTCGGGGTCGAGCTCGGTGAGCTCGTCGTCGCGCTGCAGGGCGGCCAGCTGCACGCGGCGGAACAGCTCGTTGCGCACCAGCACACCGAACGCGCGCCGGTTGGTCAGCACCGACGGCGGGGCGGGCGGCACGACCGGGGCCGTGGGGTCGTCGACGGGGTTGACCAGTGCCTCCCACTCGTCGACGAGGCTCGAGTCGACCTGCCGCACGACCTCGCCGAGCCACGCGACGATGTCGTGCAGCTCGTCGGTCTGCGCCTCGGTCGGCACCGTCTGCCGGATCGCGCGGTACGCGTCCGACAGGTACCGGAGCACCAGGCCCTCGCTGCGCGACAGCTGGTACAGCGAGATGAGCTCGGAGAACGACAGCGCCCGCTCGAACATGTCGCGGACCACCGACTTCGGGGACAGCTCGAAGTCGCGGATCCACGGCTGGCTCGACGCGAACACCTCGTACGCCTGGCTCAGCAGCTCCTCGAGCGGCTTCGGGTACGTGACCTCCTCGAGCAGGGCCATGCGCTCGTCGTACTCGATGCCGTCCTGCTTCATCGCCGCCACGGCCTCGCCGCGCGCCCGGTACTCCTGCTGCGACAGGATCTGGCGCGGATCGTCGAGCGTCGCCTCGATGACGCTGACCACGTCGAGCGCATAGTGGCCGGTCCCTGCCGCGCCGGGCGCGTCCTCGGGGTCCAGCAGCCCGATCGCGGCGAGCGCGAACGGGGAGAGCGGCTGGTTGAGGGCGAAGTTCGGCTGCAGGTCGACGGTGAGGCGGATCAGATTCCGGATGCCGTGGCCCGCGGCATCCGTCCCGCCCCGGTCGATCTCGACCACGCCGGCGGTGAGTAGTGTGCGGAAGATCGCGATCGCCCGGCGTGCGAGCTCGTAGCGCCGCGCGCGCGGCTCGTGGTTGTCGAAGACGAGCGACCGCACGTTCTCGAACACGTCGCCGCCGCGGGCGATGACGTTGATGAGCATCGCGGCGGTCAGCGAGAGCTGCGGCACGAGCGGCTCGGGCTCGGCCTCGACGAGGCGCTCGAAGGATCCGAGCCCCCAGTTGACGACGCCGGTCGGCGCCTTCTTGCGCACGATCTTCTTGCGCTTCGCGGCGTCGTCGCCGGCCTTGCGCAGCGCGGCCTCGTTCTCGATCTCCCACTCGGGCGCCATCACGACGACCGTGCCCGAGGTGTCATACCCGGCGCGGCCGGCACGGCCCGAGATCTGGTGGAACTCGCGCGCCGACAGCTGGCGCATCTTCGTGCCGTCGTACTTCGACAGCGCTGTGATCATGACCGTGCGGATGGGCACGTTGATGCCGACGCCGAGCGTGTCGGTGCCGCAGATCACGCGGAGCAGACCCCGCTGCGCGAGCGTCTCGACGAGCCGGCGATAGCGCGGCAGCATGCCGGCGTGGTGCACGCCGATGCCGGCGCGCACGTACCGCGACAGGATGCGGCCGAACGCCGTCGTGAAGCGGAACCCGCCGATGGCCTCGGCGATCGCGTCCCGCTGCTCGCGTGACACGATGCGGATCGACGACAGCGCCTGCGCCCGCTCCATCGCGGCGGCCTGCGAGAAGTGCACGATGTACACGGGCGCTTCACCGGTCTGCAGCAGCTCCTCGACGGTCTCGTGCACGGGGGTGCGGGCGTAGGAGAAGTGCAGGGGCACGGGGCGCTCCACGCCGGTGATCCGCGAGATCGTGCGGCCGGTGCGACGCTCGAGATCGTCGGCGATCGGCGTGACGTCGCCCAGGGTCGCCGACATCAGCACGAACTGGGCGCGCGGGAGGAGCAGAAGCGGCACCTGCCAGGCCCAGCCGCGCTCAGGGTCCCCGTAGTAGTGGAACTCGTCCATCACGACCTGATCGACCGCCGCAGCGGGCCCCTGGCGCAGCGCGAGGTTGGCGAGGATCTCGGCCGTGCAGCAGACGATCGGGGCGTCGGGGTTCACCGACGAGTCCCCGGTGACCATGCCCACGTTCGCGGCGCCGAAGATGTCGACGAGCGCGAAGAACTTCTCGCTCACGAGCGCCTTGATCGGCGCCGTGTAATAGGTGCGGCCGCCACGCGCCACGCACGCGGCATGCGCCGCGACGGCAACCAGCGACTTGCCCGTGCCCGTCGGCGTCGACAGGATCACGTGCGAGCCCGACACGATCTCGATGACAGCTTCGTCCTGTGCGGGGTACAGGGCGAAGCCCTCGTCGGCCGCCCACTCGACGAACGCGTCGTAGAGCGCGTCGGCGTCGGGCGCAGCGGATCCGGATCCGGATGCCGCGGCCGCGGTCGCGATCGTCTCGAGAAGCGTCACCGTCCGAGTCTGTCAGGTCACGTCACCACCACCGACCGCCAGGTGGACGGCTGGGTGGGCGGATGCCGCGGCTCGCGGCATCCGTCCATCCCATGCCTGCGGTCCCCGCGCCTTCACTGCTCACCTGTCGCACATTGTCACCCAGCCCGACAAAACGTGACAGGCGAGCAGGACTCGTTCAGCGCCCCAGCTGCTCGAGGATGACGTCGGTGTAGGCGGCGTACCCCTCGTACGTCGGGTGGAGGTAGCCCGCCGGGTCGCCCACCGGGTCGAGTCCGAACCACGGATCGCTGGGCACCCCCGGCACGAGCTGCACGCCGTGCCCCGCGAAGGCGTCGACCACGTCCGCGTAGCGGACGTCGACACCACTCGCGGCAGCGGTGGCGACGGCGGCCTGGATGGCGGCGTTGAGCGCGTCGGTCGCACCGTTCACCGCGGCGACGAGCGCGGCGAGCTGCGCGAACTGCGGAAGGTCAGGCGGCGACTCGAGCAGATACGGGTAGCCGGTGACGACGATCGTCGCATCCGGCGCGCGCTCGGCGATCGCGCCGATCAGAGACGTGAGGGGAGCGACGATCCCCGGTGCCGAGCTGACGGCGCTCTGGATCGCGGCGAGGCAGGGTGCGGGATCTCCGCCGGGAGCGGCGATCGAGCAGGCCGCGTAGACCTGATCCAGACCGAGGTCGTTCGCGCCCACGGTGAGCGTCACGACGGTCGTCCCGCGGTTCAGCTGCGACAGCTGAGACAGGGTGCCCGCGATGGTGGCGCCGCTGCACGCCGCATTGCGCAGCAGGTTGAACTTCGGCTCCTCATCGAGCTGCGCCGCGTAGCCGCCGTCGGTCCGGGCGCAGGCGTCCAGCGGGGCGCCACCGCCTTGACCCGCGGCGATCGAGTCGCCGAGAGCGACGTGCTTGGCCACCATCAGCGGTGAGGCCGTGGCGGGCCCGGCCGCACCGGCCACGAGCATGCCCGCTCCGAGTGCGACGGCCGCGAGCGCGGCCAGTAGACGTCGTTTCATGATTCCCCTTCGAATCCCTGACAGGATCGATTCCCCCGAATCGAACCGCGCACACCGCGGTGATGCCGACGATAGACCTGCGGCATCCGTCCCGCCAGGGGTAGGCATGCACCCCCGCTGGCGGAATCACGCGGCGGAGACGTACGTTGAGAAGGACGACGGAAGGATTCCTGTGACCCACACCGATGCGCAGACCCTGGTGACCCGCAACGACGAAGACCGCCGATACGAGGTGCACGTCGACGGGGTGCTCGCGGGGTTCACCGTGTTCCGCGCCGACGCGCGCGGTCGCCTGCACTTCCCGCACACCGAGGTCGACCCCGCCTTCCGCGGGCGCGGCCTCGCCCAGACGGTCGTGGGCGAGGCGATGGCGGATGCCGCGCGCCGGGGCGAGACCGTCGTGCCGCACTGCCCTGTCGTGGCGAAGTACCTGCGCGAGCACGAGGTGCCCGGGCTCACCGTCGAGTGGCCCGACCAGCCGCACCCCGAGTGATCGGCGGCCTCGACGTGACCCGGCTGGACGCCGACGCGGCCATCGCCACCGAATCGGCGGTGGAGTGCGCAGGCCCGCGCACGCTGCTGCTCGAGACGCGCGAGGTGCCCCTCGGCGGGGTGCGCGCGATGTCGGTGCACCGCTCCCTGCCGCAGCGCGACCTGCCGCTGGTCGGAGCCTGGTGCTTCCTGGACCGCTTCGGGCCGCAGGAGACGCGCATGCGGGTCGAACCGCACCCGCACATCGGTCTGCAGACCGTGACCTGGCCGTACCTCGGTGAAGTGCGCCATCGCGACTCGGTCGGCAGCGACGTCGTCGTGCGTCGTGGCGCGCTCAACCTCATGACGAGCGGCGCGGGCATCTCGCACTCCGAGTACTCGGTGGGGACGGATGCCGCGCCCTTGGACGCCCTGCAGCTGTGGGTCGCCCTGCCCGAGGCCCGGCGCCACGGGGCTCCCGCCTTCGAGCAGCACGCGGTGCTCCCCGCGCTGGAGCTGACCGCCACCACCGGCGCACCCGGAACCGCGACCGTGGTGCTCGGCGAGCTCGGCGGCGTGACCTCTCCCGCGACCGTGTACACCCCGATCGTCGGAGCCGAGCTGCAGATCGCGGCCGGCTCCGCAGTGCGCGTGCCGTTGAACCCGGAATGGGAACACGCTCTCGTCGTCGTGTCCGGCGACGCCGCGGTCGCCGGCGAGGGCGACACCGGGGAGACGGTCGCCGTCGACGCGGCGCACCTGCTGTACCTCGGCATCCACCGCGACGAGGTGGTGGTCTCGAGCCCTGCCGGATCGACTCTGTTCCTGCTCGGCGGCGAGCCGTTCGAGGACGACGTCGTCATGTGGTGGAACTTCGTCGGGCGCACCCACGAAGAGATCGTGGAGGCGCGCGAGGCGTGGGAGTCGGGAACGGAGCGCTTCGGCCACGTGATCGACCACGGCGACGAGCGCATCCCCGCCCCGCCGATGCCCGCCGTCCGGCTGACCCGCCGCCGGCGCCGGCTCTAGCCCGACAGCCCGCTCCGCAGGTACAGCCCGCTCCGCCGGCAGGATCACGCCCGCACGCGAAGAGGCGCCCGGGCCGGAGCCCGGGCGCCTCCTCTGTGCGGGACGGTTACGGCACGTCGACCGAGACGACCGTGAGCACCTGCGAGTCGCCGTAGCGCACGACACCCAGGTAGCTGCCGCTCTCGAGGCCCGACCACGACAGCTGGTACTCGGTCGGCGTGGCCTCGATCACGGGCAGCGGGTTCGGGGCCGCAGTGAGCGATCCGAGTCCGCCCGGCGTGACGAGAGCCAACGTGGCCTGCCAGGTGAACGGCTGCGTGTGCGAGTACACGTGCGCCTCGATGAGGTAGTAGCCCGCGGTCGGCGCGACCAGCTGCACGGCCTCGTCTGCCGAGGCCGAAGCCGACTGCCAGTTCTCGTAGTAGCGCAGGTCGGTCGGGCTCACCACGCGGTAGACCGTGAGGTCGAGGTCGGAGCCGGCGTCGTCGGACGAGTCGAGCGCGAAGCGCGCCAGCTCGGTTCCGGCGGCCACCTGGACCAGTTCGTACGAGTAGCCATCGTCCTCCGCGCCGGTCGCCTCGGTGCCGTCGATGAGCACGTCCTCGGCGGCGAGGCCCGCCACGCGCAGCGGCAGGTCGCCTGTCAGGCCGGGCGTGATCTCGATGTCGAGGCTGCCCTCGGCACCCTCGCCCTCGACCGATTCGGGAGCGGCGGCCGTGACCGGGAACACCGCGATGGGCGAGCGCACCTCGGTGGCCCCCGATGTCCAGGTGAGGAACCCGGTGGTCCACTTCTCGACCGGGGCGTCCGCCTTGGTGAACGACACCGTGAACGACTTCGTCTCGCCGGCGGCGCCGAAGGTGAGCGTGCTCGGCTCGACGGTGACGTTCATGCCGGGCACCGACGCCGACGCGGTGAACGTGCCGGCCTGCGTCGAGGTGACCGAGCGGGTCACCGTCTGCGGCCCCGGGAACGTGCCGATGCCGATCGACGCGAGGTTCAGGTCGCTGGGATCCGTCGCCTCGATGCCGTCGAACAGGTCCTCGCCGAGCGCACCCTCGAGGTAGCCTGCCCAATCTTCCGCACCGTTGAGGTACAGCAGACCCGGGCTGAAGTACTTCGTCGGGTCGACGTGGCCGGCACCCTGCGCGAACGGGTCGGTGCTCTCGGTGCCGTCTGCCATGACCGTGTTGTACGCGGTCGTCATGAGCGCTGACTTGATCTCTGCCGGCGTCGCGACGGGGCGCTCACCGAGGTAGAGCGCGCCGAGGCCGGCGACGTGCGGCGACGACATCGACGTGCCCGACTTGAAGCCGAACGTGGGCGCCTCGCCGGGGCCGTTGTGGGTCGCCGCCAGGATCGCGACGCCGGGGGCCGACACATCGGGCTTGATGACGTCTGCACCGTCGGCAAGCATCGGGCCACGGCTCGAGAAGCCTGCGACCTGGGGTGTCGGGGTCTCCTTGCCGGTGACGTTGTCACCCACGAGTGTCGCCGTCGCGCCCGCCGTCTTGCGCACGTAGTCGAGCAGCGCCGTGCGGTACTGCGCGTCGAGGTGCACGGTCGGAACAGAGTGGAAGTCGTTGTCGAGCGAACCCGGCGTGACGTTCACGAGGATCATCGCGGTGCCGCCGGCGGCGGCGACCTCCTGCGACTTCTCGACGCGAGCGTTCGTGCCGCGGTCGCAGACCACGGTCTTCCCGGCGACCTTGGCCGGGTCGAGCGTGCCGAGGAAGCACAGCGCCGCCTCGTTCGGAGCAGCGCCCGCCTTGGCGACGTCGGCGGAGTACACGACCGGACCGGTCAGGCTCTCGCCGAACGGCACGGTGATGGACGCTCCGGCGGCCTGGAAGCCGTTCGGCAGCTGGACGGTGCCCTCGTACGTCGGGATCGTGGATGCCGCGACCGTGGTGTACCAGGGCGAGGCGTGGTCAGCCGTCGCGGCGCCGGGGCCGCTGTTGCCCGCGCTCACCGCGACGAACACGCCGGCAGCCGCAGCGTTGAAGAACGAGATGTCCTCGGGCTGGAGCACGGTCGTGGCCGAGCCGCCGCCGATCGAGTAGTTGATGACGTCCACGCCGTCCGCCACCGCGGTGTCGATCGCCGCGAGAAGGTCGCTCAGGGCGCAGATGTCGTCGGTGGTGACGAGGTCATCCGGGCCGACGTAGCAGGCCTTGTACGACGCCACCTTGGCGGCCGGTGCGACGCCCGACGTGTCGCCGAAGCCGATCCCCTCGACCGAGGCCTCGACGCCGAAGTTGCCGGCGGCCGTGCTGGCCGTGTGCGACCCGTGGCCGTCGCCGTCACGCGGCGACAGGAAGTCGTAGCTGAAGTCGAAGCCGGTGGCCGCAGCGCCGTCGGCGAAGAACTGCGCGCCGATGAGCTTGGTGCTGTACAGCTGCTTCGTCCAACCCTGGTCCTCGGCGGCGACGCGACGGGCGCGGTACTCGTTGCCGTCGGACTTCTTGAAGACGACGTTGTCGCCGTTGATGTAGGGCGAATCCGTTCGGGGCTTTCCCGTGAGACTGTCGCCCGCGAACGAGGGGTTCTCCGGTGCGATGCCGGTGTCGACGACGCCGACGACGACGCCCTTGCCGGCCTCGCCGACGCCTCCGACGGCATCCCACACTCCGCCGGTGCCGGCGTCGCCGGACCCGAGCCCGATGAACTCGGTGGACGGGATCGCGTCGGGGTGACGGATCTCGTCGGGGTACACGCCCAGCACGTTCTTGTCGCTCTGCAGCTTCGCGACCTGCGCACCGTCGAGGTCGGCGGTGAAGCCGTTGAGCGTCACCTGGTAGGTGGTGGCGGGGGTCACGCCCGCCTCGGCCGCGACGTCCTGCTGCTCCTTCTTCAGGTGCGCGACGTACTTCTGCGAGTTGGCGGAGTGCGCGTCGAGCTGCATGCCCTTGTCAGGCTTGGTGCGCTGGATGCCGGCCTGGCCGCCCTGGTACGTGGCCAGCGGAGCGTCCTTCAGCATGACGATGTAGCGGCCGGAGAGGGCATCGATCGGTATGGGTGTTGTCACCTCCTCGGGTACGGCGCCGAAACTTGCGGTGGCTGTGCCCGTGAACAGGGCGGCGAGTGTGACGACCGCTGCTGCTCTGACGGAGGATCGACCCATATGTGGCCTCCATTGATTTGTGGGGAAGAGGCCGCGCCACATCGTTGGGGCGCAGCGACCTCAAACGTAACTGTCAGCGGAATCCCAGTAAATGAGAGGTCAGTGAGAAACGCGACGCCGAGTCCCAGTACCCTGGGCAGGTGGCTGACCGAACCCGGATTTCGACGAGCGTTCTGCTCACCTGTGCGGCGATCGGCGTCGCGACCGGTGTTCTCCAGGCAGGTGCGGGCGCGATCAGCGGCTTCGTCTCGGCGGGCGCGCCGATCCTCTACGGACTGGTTCTCGGGGTCCACGTGCTGCCCGGCGTCGTCGCGCAGGAGCTGCTGCGACGCCCGTGGGTCGCTCTCATCACGCACCTCGTCGCGGCGCTCGTCGCCAGCGCCGTCGTGCCGCTGTGGATCGGCCGCTACATCGGCACCGCCCTCCTGATCGGCGGACTGCAGGAGATCATCGCGGCGACGTCCCGGTACAAGCGATGGGAGCCCTGGCGCTTCTTCCTCTCGGCGGTGATCGTCGGCGCCGTGATCGCCGTGGCGATCTGGTTCGCCGCCGATGTGTCGCGCTTTCCGCTCTGGGGTCAGATCGTGTACGTCGCGCTGTTCATCGTCGGCCCGGTGGCATGGACGGCCGTGGGCCTCGCGATCGGCAACGCGCTCCGCCGCGCCGGTGTCGCCCGTCGCAGCCGCCGCTGACGCGTTCATCCGGGTCTTCCGCACTGTTTCGCGGAGCAGGAGGGCACAGGTAAGTTAGGGAAGGCTAAGTTTCCCTCGACGATCGGATGCCCGTGTCCTCTGCCATGCCGCTGCTGCGGGTGCGCGAGCTCGGCATCACCCACGACGGCGAGACCACGCCCGCACCCTCCGCCGTCTCCTTCGAGATCGCCCCGGGCGAGGTGGTGCTGCTTCTCGGCCCCAGCGGATCCGGCAAGTCGACGCTGACCCTCGCGCTCAACGGCCTGCTGCCGCAGGCGGTGCCCGCCGACGTCACCGGGTCGATCGAGGTCGACGGACTCGACACCCGGACCACACCCGTCGCGGAGCTCAGCACGCGGGTCGGCATGGTCTTCCAGGACCCCGATGCGCAGCTGGTGACCGGCACGGTCTTCGACGAGGTGGCCTTCGGCCCCGAGAATCTGCGGATGCCGGTCGCCGACGTCCTCGCCCGCGCCGAAGACGCGCTGCGCCGCGTGGGCCTCTGGGAGCGCCGGTCGGAGAACCCCGACCGGCTGTCGGGCGGGGGGCGCCAGCGCCTCGCGATCGCGTGCGCCCTCGCGATGGGGTCGCCGCTCCTCGTGCTGGACGAGCCGACGGCGAACCTCGACCCGGCGGGGATCGAGGAGGTCTACGCGGCGCTGGCCGAGCTGGTCGCGGCGGGCGATCGCGCCATCCTGCTGGTGGAGCACAACCTCGACGCGGCGGCCGGCTTCGTCGATCGGGTCGTCGTGCTCGACCACGACGGTCGCCTGGCGGCCGACGGCACCGTCGACGAGGTGCTGCGCGGGCGGGCAGAAGACCTGCACGACATGGGCGTGTGGCTGCCGGTGTCGACGCTCGCCGCGCTGCGGCTGCGCCGCGCGGGCTTCGCCCTCGACCCGCTCCCGCTGACCCCCGACGAGCTGCGCGCCGCGCTGGAGGCGGAGGATGCGTCGGCGGGATCGCGGTCGTTGAGCGAGCGAGGAACGAGCGAGACGAAACGCGCCGAGCCCCCGTCGCGCGTCGGTCCGGAGCGTTTCGACTCGCAAGCTCTCTCAACGACCGGTTCCGAGGCTCCCCTCATCACGGTTCGGAACCTCACGCTCCGCCGCGGCCGCAGCGAGGTGCTGCACGACATCGACCTCGATCTGCCGCGTGGCGCGTTCGTCGCGGTGGTCGGAGCCAACGGCGCGGGCAAGACGAGCCTCATCCAGGCACTCGCCGGCGTGGTCGCCCCGCCCAAGGGCACGGTGCACGTCGACGGACTCGACGTCGGCCGCGCCGACGCGCGCACGCTGAGCACGCGCATCGGATTCGTGTTCCAGAACCCCGAGCACCAGTTCATCGCGCACACCGTCTTCGACGAGATCGCCCATGGCCTGCGCCGTCAGCACCTTCCCGACGACGAGGTGCGCAGGCGCACCCTCGAGCTGCTCGAGCGGTTCGGGCTCGCCGCCAAGGCCGACAGCCACCCGTTCCTGCTGTCGGGCGGGCAGAAGCGGAGACTCTCGGTCGGCACCGCGCTCGTGGCGGGCGCGCCGGTGCTCGTTCTCGACGAGCCGACGTTCGGCCAGGATCGCGCCCGTGCGGACGAGCTGCTGTCGCTGCTGTCGGAGCTCAACGCCGAGGGCACCACGATCGTGGTGGTGACGCACGACATGCAGCTCGTGACGGACTACGCCGACCGCACCGTCGTGCTCGCCGACGGCCGCGTGCTGGCGCAGGGGGCGACCGCCGAGATCTTCGCGGACGATGCTCTCATCGCGCGCGCGGGGCTGCGCCCGCCGCCGCTGCGCCGCGCGCTGCGGGGCGTGCAGCGGCATCCCGAGCTGTCGCACGTCACCCGCCTCGCCGACCTCACCGGCGCCGCGGGCGTGCGTTCCGAATTCAGGAAGGATGCGACGAACGCTGCCGATACCGCGCCTCCGGGGCCCATCCATCCTGAATACGGAACAGCACAGACGCGTGCCATCAGCGGCGGGAGCGGGACGTGACCGACACCGGCCCGCTCACCGCCGCGACGGCCACGCATTCGTCGGTGGATCCGTACGCCCCGCGGCCTCCGGCATCCGCCGTCCGCTTCCTGTACGGGCTCAACCCGCTGGCGAAGCTGGCCGCGCCGCTGCCCGCCATGGCCGTCCTGGTCTTCGTCCGGGATGCTGCCACCCCCGCCGCCTTCCTTCTGCTGGCGTATGCGGTGCTGCTGGTCGGCGTCGACTTCACGAGGCGGCTCGCGGCGGTGCTGTTCCTGGTGCTGCCCGTCAGCGCTCTCGTGATCGGCTTCGGGTTCGCGCTGTGGACCGACCCCTCGCGCGTGGACCAGTCCGTGGTGGTGTGGCAGATCGGCGGCTGGACGATGTACGGCGGCGCGTTCGCGGTGGGCGCCGCCACGGGCCTGCGCCTGTCGGCCATCGTCGCCCTGACCCTCATCGCCGGGCTGTCGACGACGGGCCCCGACCTCGTGCGGGCGACGGTGCAGCAGCTGCGCGTGCCGTACCGCATCGGGTACACGGCGCTCGCCGCGTTCCGGTTCGTGCCGCGGTTCGGCCACGAGCTCGACGTCATCCGCCAGGCGCACCGCGTGCGCGGCGCACACGGCGGCCGTGGCCCGATCGCGGCGGCCGCACGCTGGTTCGGGTACGTCGTCCCTCTCATGGCCGGCGCGATCCGTCATGCCGAGCGCGTCGCCCTCGCGATGGACGCCCGCGCGTTCGGCGCGCACCCCGACCGCACCGAGCGCTACATCGTGCCGTGGCGAGTGCGCGACACCGGCTTCATCATCGCCTTCTGGGCGGTGTCGGCCGTCCTGTTCGCCGCCTTGTTCCCCTGGGGTCTGTGATGACTCCGGCCGTCCTCGACATCCCCGCCGTCCTCAACACCCCTACCGTCCTCAACATGGAGCGCTGACATGGCACCGGTCCCCCGACTCGTCAAGCCCGACACCCAAGGCCTCGTGCACCTCCAGGTGCTGCGCACCGAACGCCTCGCGCCGCACTGGCTGCGCGTCACCCTCGGCGGCGCCGAGATCGACAGGTTCCGCCCCATGGGCTACGACCAGTGGTTCCGGCTCTTCCTTCCCCTCGGCGGCGACGAGGGACTGGACCGCCTCCCCGCGAAGGCGAACAAGATGTTCGGGTACCTCAAGTACCTCCGCATCCCCGACGGCGTGCGCCCGGTCATGCGCAACTACACGGTGCGGACCTATCGCCCCGCGACGGCCGACACGGGCGCCGAGATCGATGTGGACTTCGTGCTGCACGGCTCCGCCGCCGAAGGCACGGCCGGGCCGGCGTCGCGCTGGGCGGAATCGTGCCGCGCGGGCGAGAGCGTCGTGATCATCGACGAGGGCCTCACCTTCAACCCCGATCGCGGCACCGACAGGGTCGTGCTCGTCGCCGATGAGACCGGGCTGCCCGCCATCGCCGGCATCTGCGCCTCCCTGCCCTCGCACGCGACCGGGCTCGCGATCGTCGAGGTGCCCTCGGCCGACGACGCGCTGGAGTTCCCCCGCCCCGCCGGGATCACGGTGCGCTGGATCGTGCGCGATCACGATGCGACGCCGGGCACCCTCGCGCTGCAGGCTCTCGGCGACGCCTCCCTTCCGGATGCCGCGTTCCACGCGTACGTCGTGGGCGAGCAGGCACTTGCGACCGAGGGCCGCCGTCTCCTCGTCGGCGAGCGCGGCGTGTCGAAGGATCACGTGAGCTTCTGCGGCTACTGGCGCGTCGGCGTCGCGTCGCCCGCTCCGAAGTCTCAGCGCGTCACGACGGAGGCCCACTCGTGAGCGGCGCGGACGGGACGTCCGATGCCCGCACGTCGCCCGCCGCCACGCCGACCCGATCGAACCGAGGTCGCGTGACGACCGCGTACCTGCTGACCTGCGCGGCGATCGGCGTCGCCGGCGGGGTGATGCTCTGGGGCGCCGGCTGGATCTCGACGGTGCTCTTCGCCACCGTCCCGTTCGTCTCGGTGGCGATCGCGGGCCTGTGGCTGCTGCCGGCGACCGTCGCGCTGCGTCTGCTCGAACGCCCTCTGGCCGGCATCCTCGTCGGCGTCATCTCGGGGCTCGTGGTCTTCCCGTTCGTCGGCGCGGCCGTGTGGTGGGCGTTCTTCGCCGAGCTCGCGTTCCTGGTCGGCCTCTACCGCTCCTGGCGCACGTGGCAGTACTACGCCGGCGCCGTCTTCGTCGGCGTGGTCTATCCGATCTTCGCCGCGGCGTCGTTCAACCTGGCGGCCATGCAGCCGTGGGCGCTGGTGACGTTCTTCGCGCTCACGATCGCCAGCTGCGTCGCCAGCGTCGCGCTCGGCATCCTCGTCGCCGACCGCCTGCGCAAGGCCGGCGTCGCGAAGCTCGCCCGCCGCCGCCCGGCACTCGTCTGAGACACCTGCCGCGCCCACGACGACGGATGCCGCGACCCGCGCCCTCGCAAGAGGGCCGGGCCGCGGCATCCGTCGTTCAGGAGTGCGTCAGCGCTTGCCGACGATCTGGCGGCTCACGATGTCGCGCATGATCTCGTTCGTGCCGCCGTAGATGCGGTGCACGCGGGCATCGAGGTAGGCGCGGGCGATCGGGTACTCGGTGATGTAGCCGTAGCCGCCGTGCAGCTGCACGCCGATGTCGAGCAGCTCCGCCTCGCGGTCGGTGGTCCAGAACTTGACCTTCGCGGCCTCTTCGGCCGTGAGCTTCTGGTCCTTGTAGAGCATCATGGCGCGGTCGACGTACGCCCACATCACGTCCACCGTGGTCGCCATGTCGGCGAGCTTGAAGCGGGAGTTCTGGAAGTCGGCGATGCGCTCGCCGAACGCCTCGCGGCTGAGGGTGTAGTCGCGGGTCCACACGAACGCGGCCTCGCCGGCGGCGGCCGCCGCGACGCCGATCGAGAGGCGCTCGAGGGGCAGGTTCATCATGAGCTGGATGAAGCCGAGGCCCTCCTTGCCGCCGATGAGGTTCGCTTCGGGCACGAAGACGTCGGTGAACGACAGCTCGGCGGTGTCCCAGCCGTGGAAGCCCATCTTCTCGAGCTTCTTGCCGTGGTCGAAGCCCTCCATGCCGTCCTCGAGGATCAGCAGGCTGAACGCATCGGGGCGGTTGCCCTCTCCCGTCTTGACGAAGGTCACGACGATGTCGGCGGTCTTGCCCGACGAGATGAACGTCTTGGCGCCGTTGACGATGTAGCCGCCGTCGACCTTCTTCGCGGTGGTCTTGATGCCGCGGAGGTCCGAGCCGGCACCCGGCTCGGTCATCGCGAGAGCGCCGAGGATCTCGCCGGTCGCCATGCCCGGCAGCCACTTCTCCTTCTGCTCCTGCGTGCCCATGTGCACGATGTACGGCACCGCCAGGTCGTCCTGGATCCCCAGGGCGCCCGCGAGCGAACCCTGGCCGGCGCCGATGGTCTCCTCGAGCACGATCGAGCGGAAGCGGTAGTCCTGCAGCATGCCGGCGCCGCCGAACTCCTCGGGCACCGACAGGCCGATGACACCGGCCTCGCCGGCGGCGAGCATGGTGGCGCGGTCGATCTCGCCGTCGGCCTCCCACTGCTTGCGCTTCTCCTCGGACGCGTAGCGCTTGACGAACTCCTTGACGACGTCGCGGAACGCCTCGTGGTCCTCGTCGTAGATGTCGCGCTCCATGGTGCGCCTTCCTCTCGTCTGTCTTCTCGTCGCTGAGGTCGAGTCTGCGGAGATGACTCCCCCGGTTGGAATTGCATCTCACCGCATATGGTACTCAGTTTCAGCCGAGCGGATGCCGCAGCCGGGCGCCGCATCGCGGCCGGACCGGTGGCTGACCCGTCGCTCGGCCATGGCGCTGCCGCGGTGGCTGGAGAGGCGGGGGCTGTCAGCCGAGGTACGCGGGCGCGGGGTCGAGCGCGAAGAACTCCTCGAGCGAGGTCCATCCGCCGTCGTGGTAGGCCTTCGCCAGCTCCGGTCCGATGTAGCGGAGGTGCCAGGGCTCAGGGAGGTAGCCGGTCACCGGCGTGGCGCCCTCGACGTACCGCACGATCCAGCCGTGCTCCCACGCGTGGTCGGCGATCCACTGGCCCTGGGCCGTCGCCGCGAGGTCGTCGAGCGTGCCGCAGGCGCCGGCGCACGCGACGACGTCTGCGGCGAGCCCCAGCTGGTGCTCGCTGTAACCGGGGCGCGCGCTGACCTGGTCGGCCCGCTCGCCACGCTCGGCGAAGTGGCGTCCGTACGTCTGCTGCTGAGTCTGATACGACCGGAACCCGCTCTCGAGCGCGATCTCGCCGACTCCCGCCGAGCGCGCGCCGGTGACCAGCGACGCGAGAGCGGCTGCCGCATCCGAGCGCAGGGCGCCGCCCTCGACGTTGCGCACCCCGTCGGGCAGCACCAGTCCGCTCGGGCGGTAGTCGATCGGGCTCGTCGGCCGGATCTTGTCGACCACGGTCCACGTGCGCGCAGAGTCGCCCAGGTTCACGCAGGGGGCGCGGCCCTCCACGACCGCGGCTCGGAACGCTTCGCCTCCGCCTGCGGCGACGATCGCGGCCTCGTCATCGCCGGCCTGCACTGCCGCCACCACGTCGGGCAGCGCGCAGATGTCGGCGGCGGGCGGCGACTGCTCGACCTGCGGCACGGGAAGCTGGTCGACGTGCTGAGGCTGCACCGTCATCGACAGCGCAGCGTCGGCGCCGCCGCTCGGAGAGACCGAGGGCAGCATCATGGCGGTCATCGCGGCGGAGCCGAGCAGCAGCGCGGCGCCGGTTGCGAGACCGGCGACGACGGCGATCCGCCGGGTGACGCGGCGGGGACGCGCGTGCTGCACCGGCAGCGCGTCCTCGTGGACCGAGAGCAGCTCTGCGGCGCGGGCCGCGCGACGCTCGCTGGAGGCAGGACGGTGCTGCCGGGCGGCACGGGCGCGCGATCGCGGGGGCAGCGGCGGGACTTCGCTCGCCGCCGATGCGCCCCGCGTCGAGCTCGAGG